>JAJRTD010000258.1 GCA_024278435.1 Gammaproteobacteria bacterium
GGACATCTGCATTGGTTGCGGGCGCAGCGTTCAGGAAATCATCGACTGGGGTGATGCTGATGATGCACAGCGGCTGAAAATTTTATCAGCCGCGAAAAAAAGGCGGCAGAAACGGGCGCATAAACTGTGATCCGGATTTGACCTGGCAGCCTGGTTGCTGATGCGGGCCAAAAACTTGAAAGCGATTTACCGCAGAGGCACTGAGGACACAGCGTTTTACTTTGTTAACTGCGCCTGCGGTGCAGTTAACATAAAAAAGATTTTCTCTGTGCCTCTGTGGTGAAAAGTTTTTAACAGATATTACCGTGTTGCTAATTCACCGCAGCCATCATTAGATTTCAATTTCAACGCCGGAGACAGTGTCTTCATCCGTACGATGCTCCGGTGTGCATAGTATCAGGCGGTCATGCGCAATGCCTTTTTTGCTGACCAGGTACTTCTTGCTGTTGACCTGCCGTTCCTTGGCAATCTGTTTGAGTTTTGCCTGTTGCTCTTTTGATAATGCTACAGCCGGTTTTTCATCCTTGCTGGCTTTGCTGAGTTCGGGATACAGGCTGTAGGTATCCTGCGGGCCGGTTATGCCACACAGGGTGAGGTGTATCTGCGGTTTTTCCGTCAGCAGGGTGGCGAGCTTGTCTAGTTGCCCGGTGTTTTGTTCTGTCAGCTCCGCTGAGCCGGGGGCGAAATCAATGGGGTCAAAACTTAACGCAGTGGCGAGATCAAATAATATATTGCCACCGGCGTAAGCCAGGCCATAAGGTGTATAGAACGTAATAAGGGTAACCGTTGCCGCCTTGGACGTGGCCGTTATTATCGCGTCCATGGGATCAAAATCCGGATTGTTAACATCACCGGTAATCGGTATATCCAGATGGATGCTGCCATCTTTGTCGCGTAATAAAACCAGGGTCTTGTTCAGTGGCATGCCGAATTCCTTGTCCAGTTTTTCGGCGTCTTTCTTGTTCAGCGCCTTGATATGGAACTGGTACAGGGACAATGAGATATTGCTGTCCAGGATGCCGTCTACTGCTACCAGGTCAAGGTCGGCATCGAGCTGGCCGCTTTGAATAATGTGACCGATGGCCTTGCGTGTTGCCGGGGTCGCTGCACGCAGGTCAAAACCCTTTAGCTTGCCCCTGGCATTAAAGGAAAGTTTTTTTGCAAAGGGTTTTATAGTGCCCTCAAGATCAATGGTGCCGTGGCGTGTGGTTTTGGCAAATAATTTGAACAGGCTGTTATTGTCCGGTTTGTCAGAATAAAGTTTTGATAAATCAAAGCTCAGTTTCTGCAGGCCTATATTCATCGGTGGACTGGTGCTGTTATCAGTCAAGCCGATTTTTTTATCTGTTGTCACTTCAAGCGTGTTCAGGGAAACGGCAAAAGGCTTGCTGGCAGAATCGGCGGCCGCCGGCTTGCTGCTGACAGCTTCAGTTTTGTCACTGGTGGAATCCTTCAGCCGCCACTTGTCGTGTTCCCAGCTGCCATCGCTGTTTCTGGATACCTGGCTTTGCAACTGGGTGAGCCGGATATCATCAA
Organism: Gammaproteobacteria bacterium; assembly: GCA_024278435.1. Lineage (GTDB taxonomy): Bacteria > Pseudomonadota > Gammaproteobacteria > SZUA-229 > SZUA-229. Next base: position 1,537 of record JAJRTD010000258.1, read on the forward strand.
TTTTTATGCCGTTGCCGCGGTAGTTGATGTCTCTGACCGTGAGCTCACCAAAGGCCAGGGTATTGTCGTCGGCCTTGTCCTTGCGTTGTAAAGCGGCAAGCGTACTCAGGCTAAGCTTTTGTAGAGCAACATCATCAATAGCGTTAACCTTGATGCCGTCGAGTTTGAGCGAGGACAGCCGTAATAATGCCCGGTTAATACTGTGGTTCTGTACCAGTGTTTTGGTCAGAGCCAGATCACCGTCGAATTTGATAGCAACGCTGTCTGGCCCGGATGACACGGTGTTGTAGTCCATGGCTCCCTGCCAGTTCAGCTGTTCAAAGGTCAGGCAGTAATACAGCTGCGTACTGTTGTCCTGGTAACACCAGTCCGTATTGCTGAGCGTGGTGTTTTTAATGGCCAGGCTGAAGGCTGATGCTTCGCCGGTTTCAGTTTTGTTATGATCTGTCCTGCTGGTGTTCTCAGCTGCGGTATTGCCTTGTGGAAGCCACTGCTGGTATTCCCAGTCGGTAGTGCTGTGTTTGACGATATATAAACCGGGGTCATCTATTCTGATGTTGTTCAGGCTTAGCTGGTCGAGGTTGCTGAGCTGGATATCTGAAATATTAAGCCGGGTGAAGCGTATCGCGTCACGGTGTTTGTCATCATCACGCTGCAGCAGTGACAGCCTGTTCATATCAATTTCGTCGATGTGAATATTGTTTAATCCGGAAATAACGACATTGTTCAGCGTGTTCGACTGTGATGTGAGAAGGTATTTGCCAAGCCTGTTGTCTACAACTTTCAGTCCCTTAAGCTGGAAGCTGCCAGTGGATGAAACCGGAAGCTCATTTTTCTGCAGCAGGCTTTCGTCCCTGGCGTACGCGATGCTGCCGTGCCAGGCCATTTCATCCACGGTTACGCAGTAATCAATATAGAGAGTGGACTTGTTGCTTTCGGCCTTGTTTGCAAGATGCTGTAAGTAACAGATGTTCAGCCTGGTGAAAACCACTTCACCCAGGTCGGCGGCCCAGGGCCTGACATCCTCATCCGCACTGTCAGCAGGAGTGTTTTTAGTGTTGCTTGCAGTTGTCTGTAACGGGATATTGATGCCGCTGATAGTGAGCTGGTCCTGGTACCGGGCAATAGCAATATCAAGCCTGTCTAGGGTTACCCCGGTAATCTGGATGATTTTTTCGGAAAGTGGTGCCCACTGCCAGCGAATATCAACAAGGCCGATATTAAAAAGGTTTTTGTCCTGTTTGCGCCCCCTGGCGTTGATTAAAGAAACCGTGCCATCAAAAATATTGATGTTGATATCTTCAATTGAGGAGTTGATGCCCTGCTTTTGCAGCCAGGAATTTGTTGCATAAATAATGGCGGGGGATAATGCGATTCGCGCGCCGGTAATAAGCAGAACAATAACCAGCACCGTAATAATGAAACGACTCGTCCAGGGGTTGCTGGTGTAAAAGTTTTTTATTTTTTCTGGCATTTGTACGGTATCAGTCCGGTTCCGGAGTAGCTGAAGATGTCCTCAGCATTTGTAAAATATTATACTGCATGGTTTTGTCCAGCAGGCGACGGGCATGGCGGCCTTCATTAAGGGCAGTATCCGTCAGTTCAAGTTTATCACTGGTGTTGACTTTAACATAGCCGAGACGAATTAATGAATCGATGAAGTTGGCGATTAACTTTTTATCAAAAAAGTCCGGCGAGTTGATTTCATACATAAGCGAAAGCCGTTGCGCCATTAAATGACAAAGCGTTTCGAGGCGTTCACGCGACAAGGTGTCAGAGCCGTGTTCGGCCAGCAGGGCGAAAATCATGTAGTACAACTCAAGTAACGGAGAGATAACCTGAGCCAGGGTGGTGAGCTGGGCATGTGGCTCTGTGCTGATGCGAGGCCGGCTGAATATGCCGCTACCTTCATCGCCGGTGACCAGTTCAGAGGCGGTTAGCTGTTGCAGGATATTATCAATGGTTTCGTCTATTTCAGCGCCCGGCCAGGGAAGAAAAAATTCTGTTTTAAGGAAAGGGTAAACGATTTTTATATAGCGTTTGATCTTTTCATCGCTCAGCGTGCTGACATTGGTAAAGCAGCAGGCGACCAGAGAAGGCATAACGAACAGGTGTAGAATGTTGTTGCGGTAATAGGTAAGTAAAACAGCGTGCGGATTATCCAGGTAGATAAAATCACCCATTTCATGTTTGCGTCGTTTGACCATGCTGAGGGCTTCGGCATGCCGGATCTGCTGCTCGGCATTTTGTGCGGTTAACACAATATTTTCAGAGTAATCCAGGCGTTTAATCAAACTGCTGTAAAGCCCAAGTGTGCGTTTTAACTCGCCCTCATCCATGGTCTGGTTGGGGGATGCCAGTAAAGCGGTCGCTATCAGGTTGACTGCGTTAACCGCGCAGCTCTGATTGATGCGCTGCATGATTTTGTGTGCGCTTGTATTTACCGTTGCTTTTAACCAGTCAGGCCGCTGGCTGTCATTGTAGTCCTGCGTTTTCCATTGCGGGTACTGCGTGTCCAGAATGTTTTCCAGTAAAACCGGCTGCCCGAAACTGGTCGTCACCCGGCCATAAAAACCGCGGATGCGGAAAATCGAGCGGATCGATCCGAAAAGTGTTTCCGATTTTTTATCATCACCCTTGAGCTCGGCAAGATAAGCCTTTCCCTCGATCATTTTTTCGTAACCGATATATACCGGTATAAACGCAATGGGACGTTTGCGGTATTTGAGGAAGGCGCGAACCGTCATCGACAGCATGCCGGGTTTTGGTTGCAGTAATCGGCCGGTGCGGCTGCGGCCGCCTTCAACAAAATACTCGATGGGCATACCGGCAGAAATCTGGGAAGCCAGGTATTCAAACAGTACGGTTGAATACAGTTCATTGCCTTTAAAGCTGCGGCGGATAAAAAAGGCACCGCCTTTTCTTAATACCGGGCCGATGACCGGCATGTTCAGGTTTTTACCGGCCGCGATATAGGGAATGGCCAGCCCTTCATTATGGATAACGTAGGACAGCAATAAATAGTCAATATGACTGCGATGGCAGGGAACATAAACCAGTTCATGTGTCAGTGCCAGTTGCTTAAGCCGGCCGCTGAAATGGACATCGATGCCGGAATAAAACCTGTTCCAGAAGGCGGTTAGTACACGCTGTAAAACCTGGATGGTAATATAACTGCGGTCGGCAACAATTTCGTTAAGGTATTTTTGTGCGCTTACGGCGGCCTGGTAGCGGCTGATATTATTTTCTTCACTGCGTTTTTTTATCGCCGTGGCGACCGTGTCATTTTCCAGTAGTTCTTTGACCAGTGTGCGGCGGTGTGAAATGTCCGGCCCCAGCGTGGCCGTCTTGATTTTAACCAGTCGCTCGCTCAGTGCCTGCTGCACGTTATTGATGGTGTGTTCAGGTGCGATGGTATTGTTGATGATGTCACGAAAGGATATCGCGGTAGAAAATTCAACCAGTGTGTTTTTGCCGTTGAACAGAATAGTGAAAAAACGTCTTGTGCGTCCGGCAAAACCCCAGGTGTCGGCAAACAACAGCCGTAACCAGTGCTTCTGCTTGGCAACGGGCCGGCCCCAGAAAATGACCACGGGCACAAAATGCACGTCCAGTTCAGGGTTTTCCAGCAAGGCCCGGTAGATGCCCTGCAGCATCGATGAATGCTTGGTTTTCTGCTGCAGCCAGGCCATCAGCGGTTGTGCTTCGGCAACCGTATAGACATGGTGCCATTTTTTGAGCGGCTTTATTTTAATATGTGTTAACGGCCGGGTTATGCTGAGCTTTTTACACTCATGCTCAAGTACCAGCAGGTCCGACCAGGCGCGTGACTGCACGACATAAATAATAATGGTATTCGCGTCATCGCTGTGCGAGCCATTGAGCTGAATGACATCTGTTTTTATCCACAGGTACAGAAGTTTCTGGGCAAGATAATTCAGCGGTTGCGGTAATTTCATGCTTTAGGTCTTAAGGCAGAATAGTGTATTCGCTAGTTTGCCGTATTTTGTGGTGATGTACAGGGGGTCGCTGTTGTTTGTGTTATTTAGGGAGCTAGCCTGCCAGGTTCCACTATATATTGTGGTGTTTTAATTGTTTACAGCGATTATTTTTGGTGCTTATAGAGGATAATAGTAATTAAATCAATGTATTGACAGGCATTGGCCTATGGTTGCCAAGA
>JAJRTD010000259.1 GCA_024278435.1 Gammaproteobacteria bacterium
AAACCGGCAGGAACCGTTTTATGAATAATTTTCTGACTGATTGTTGTCAGACGGATATCGGTGATGGCTTCAAACAGCAGCCACAAACACAACAGGTAAATCATGATTCCTGCCTCGATATAGAGCGAAGCCAGAATATAGGCACCAACAAAAAATAAGTATAAGCGTTCACTCATAGCCAACCCCATAAATCTCTGAGTAAATTACGGATCACCCGGAACAAAAAAACTTATTAACTGCCCCTTTGTGGAATATTGCGGCATCCGTGAGGCTTAATACACTTACACAGGGTAAGTATTTGTTTTTATTATTTTATTTAAATACGTTCCGATTAGAGTGTTTATAGCAGAATTCATTCAAATAATCGGGAATATACAAATAAAAACCCTGCTGTCGGGGAAGTCTAAAGACTTTTCAACATGTTGGCACAATCATGGATCAGGGCCGGTCCGCGGTAGATAAAGCCGGTATAAATCTGTACCAGGCTGGCACCACAGGCCATTTTTTGCCGGGCATCTTCTGCTGAAAAAATGCCGCCCACGGCAATAACCGGTATTTTATTATCAAGAGCTGCAACCAGCTGCGTTAATACCTGGTTGGACAGTTCGAATACCGGTTTTCCGCTTAGACCACCTGATTCCTGTGCCAGCTGCCGGCAGTTTAATGTTGCAGGCCGGCTACTAGTGGTATTGCTGGCTATAACCCCGTCGATTTTCGCGGCCAGCAGCCTTTGCGCAATATCCTGTATTTCCTCATGATCCAGATCCGGTGCGATCTTTACCACCAGCGGCACATAACATTGCTGCTCATCTGCCAGTACCTGCTGCCTTGTCTTTAACTGTGAAAGCAGCGCGCTCAAGCCTTCCCCGTGCTGCAGTTCGCGCAGGCCGGGGGTATTGGGTGAGGAAATATTAATGGTGATGTAATCAGCATACTGGTAAACCTGCTGCATACAGGCAAGATAGTCATCCACCGCGTTCTCCAGCGGCGTGTCCTTGTTCTTGCCAATATTGATACCCAGAACACAGTCGCGCCGACTTCGTTTTATATTTTCAACCAGCGCCGCCACACCGTCATTATTAAAGCCCATGCGGTTGATAATCGCTTCATCCTGCTGCAGACGAAACAAGCGGGGTTTATCATTGCCCGGCTGGGCTAACGGGGTAACCGTACCGACTTCAATAAAACCAAAACCACAGTGTGACAGCGCGTCGATATGCCCGGCGTTTTTGTCCAGTCCGGCAGCCAGGCCAACCGCATTGGGAAACTTGATACCCATAACCGTGCGCGGCGCATATACCCGTTTGCCTACAAATAAACGCAGCAACCCCAGGCGTTCAAACAGGCTTAAAGCCTTTAACGAAAGCTCGTGCGCACGTTCGGCATCAAGCGTAAACAGCAGTTTTCGAAGAAGTAAATACATAGCAAACGAAGTTATTGGTTATTGGTTATTGGTTATTGGTTATTGGTTATTGGTTGTTGGTTGTTGGTTGTTGGTTGTTGGCTTCCGGCTTTTGTGTCTTTAGAATTTTTCATTTTTCATTTTTCATTGCGCCGAAGGCGCCAAAGGCGCTATATGCTGCACAATCAACTGCAAACTCCGGTTGCCCCGAAACTCATTCACATCCATCCGGTAAACAATACGGATTTCATCTTCTCCGGCCGGCAGCTCTTTATCGGTTTTATTAAAGGCAATGGCGGCATAGCGCTGCTTTGAACCCGCCTTCATCAACTCCATTTTCAGGTGTTTTTCGCCAACAATACGCCAGTCTACAACAGTGAATACATCATCGAAAACCGGTTCCGGGAACTGCTGCCCCCAGGGACTGGCATATTTAAACAGCTCGGAGGTTTCAATGGTCAGATACTCTTCATCCACCGCACCATCGGTTTCACTGACGTTATGCAGATCCTCGGGACGGATAACGGCACTGACCTGCCGGTTGAATGCCTGCTGAAATTCAGTAAAACGCTGCTGCTTAATGGTTAAACCGGCCGCCATCGCATGGCCGCCGAATTTATCAATCAGGCCATTCTGCTGTTTGGAAACCGCGTCCAGCACATCGCGCATGTGCAGACCGCTGATGGAACGCCCTGAACCCTTGATTTCGCCATTACCGGCATCGGCAAAGGCAATAACCGGGCGATGAAATTTTTCCTTGAGGCGCGATGCCAGCAGACCGACTACGCCCTGGTGCCACTGTTCGTCATAAATCGCCAGCGCATCGGGCAGGCCGTCCTTTTTCTCCAGTTGCGAGATCTGTTTTTCCAGCAGGGAAAATGCCTGCTCCAGCATTTCACCTTCAATCTGGCGGCGCTGCAGATTCATCCGGTTCAGCGTGCCGGCATAATCCAGCGCCTGCTGGTAGTCATCACTGAGCAGGCACTCAATGCCAACCGACATATCGTCCAGCCGCCCGGCCGCGTTCAGTCTGGGCCCGACAATAAAACCGAAATCCTGGGAGCTGCACTGCTGAATGGACTTGCCGGCAATACTTAGCAGCGCATTGATTCCCGCACAGCCCTTGCCGGCGCGGATACGCTGCAGGCCGAACTCGACCAGGATACGGTTGTTCTCATCCAGTGGCACCACATCGGCGACCGTACCCAGGGCAACCAGGTCGAGGTAGGCAGCCATGTTCGGTTCAGCTTGCTGTTTATCAAACCACTGTCGATCTCTTAATACCGCACGCACCGCCAGCATCAGGTAAAACGCCACGCCGACACCGGCAATGGTTTTTGCCGGAAAATCACAACCTGGTTGATTGGGGTTCACGATGGCGGCGGCATCGGGAAGAACATCGGCCGCCAGGTGGTGGTCGGTCACAACCACGCGGATACCGAGTTCATTGGCTCGCTGCACGCCCTCAATACTGGAAATACCGTTATCCACGGTGATAATCAGCTCAGGCTGTGACTGTGCGGCCACATCAACAATCTGTGGACTCAGGCCGTAACCGAAATCAAAACGGTTCGGCACCAGGTAATCGACATCCGTCAGGCCAAATGCCCTGAGCGAACGGATCATTACTGCACAGGAGGTGGCGCCATCGGCATCAAAGTCACCCACCACCAGGATGCGCTGTTCCCGGGTAATCGCATCGGCAACAATTTCAGC
>JAJRTD010000260.1 GCA_024278435.1 Gammaproteobacteria bacterium
CAGCGTTGCCGTTATTTACTCGGCAGAAAACAAACTGCAGAACGAGCTAGGCCACAGGCTGCAGCAGAAAATAAAACAGTCCGAAGCCGCAGTTACTGTTGATCTAATTGCAGCCGGCAGAGCACCGGCCGCTAGCATACTGACGGATAAAACAGCCGCCAGGCTTGTCGTTGTTATCGGTGTTGATAATATCGCGGCGGCAAACCGGCAGTTCCCGGACAGCAGCAAACTTTTTATTTTCAGCGACCCGGGGAAAAACGCTGCCAGGCAGTCAGCATCAACTACGGCCAGCATCCTCTACATGACCCAGCCCTACTGCCGGCAGATCCGCTTCATCCGGCTGATAAACCATAAATGGCACAGCTTCAGTTACCTGACAAGCAGGGAGAAATCGGTTGATGACAGTGAAATAAGACGCTGCGCAGAAAAAAACAGTCTCCGCTCATACAGAAAAATAAGCGGTAGCCCGAAAAAACTGAGCGATGACCTTAAGGTTGCCCTGTCTAACTCGGACGTGTTACTGGCACTACCCGATAAAACCATCTTTAACCGCAAAACAGTAAAAAATATTCTGCTCACAAGTTACCGGACACGAAAGCCGGTGATCGCATTTTCGAGAAACTTTGTTAATGCCGGTGCCATAGCCTCAATTTACAGTTCGGCTGACCAGATCGCTGACAGCGCCAGCGCCCTGGTAAGCGATTTTCTTGTAGACAATCGTTTTTCAACCGCGGTTGCCTACCCGCAGGCATTTAATATCAATATCAACAGGCAGGTATTTAAAGCGCTCAACCTACCTATTCCTGATATTGAAAAAATACAGCAGCAGCTTGAAGTAACACCGCCGGATGCCGCAGGCAAATCGCAATGAAAAAACTGAACATCAGTAATAAAGTTATTATTATTGCCACTATCCCGGCACTGGTCCTGTCACTGATCCTGTCGACTTATTATATTAACAACCAGTTTAACTACATCTCGGATTCACTCAGGAAACACGGCGAATTTATTGCCAGGCAGCTTGCCCCCGGCGCTGAATACGCCATTTTTTCAGGCAACACCGAACTTATAAGCCCCTTGATAAACTCTGTCATTAAAAACAAATCGGTACTACGGGTACAGATTGTTGATAAAAACAACCATCTTATTTTTGACACCACCAAGCACAAATCCATTGCCCGGGAAAAACCATCGCTACTGAAAGATTTCCTGGAAAAAGACAGGCAGCTGGTATTCACAGAGCCTGTTATACCGGCCCAGGTCTACGTCGGCGATTATGAAGATGCCACATCTGCCTTGAACGAGGCTTCAAAACTGGGCGATGTTATTGTCACTCTTACCACACGCTATGCAACAGAGGAGAAAATAAAGCATATAAAAAATGCCGCGATTATAACCATAGGCATTCTTTTTATAAGCACGCTTATTATTGTATGGAGAAGCCGGGCATTAACCCGACCACTGCAACACCTGACAGAGTCGGTCAGAAATATTGCTGCCGGCAACCTTGATACAAAAATAGAAGTCGATGCCAACGATGAGATTGGCGTACTGCAGTCCTGTATTAATCACATGACCAGCGAGCTGAAGCTTTACCAGACTGACATGGAATCACAACTGGACCAGTACACTTCGGAGCTGCAGCAAACCCTGGAGGAACTGGAAATAAGAAACGCAGAACTGGATATAACCCGCTCAAAAGCCATCTACGCCAATAATGCCAAATCTGAATTTCTCGCCAATATGAGCCATGAAATCCGCACACCGTTAAGCGGCATCATCGGTTTTGCCGAATTATTACAGGGCACAGAGCTCTCGGCACAGCAAAAGGATTACTCAAGCACCATACAGAAATCGTCAAAAAAGTTGCTGGAAATCATTAACGACATCCTCGATTTATCCAAAATTGAATCCGGAAAAACTGAAATCACCCGCAGCGAATTCAACCTGGTTGATATTATCGAAGATATTATCATCCTGCTGAGCCAGACAGCCCTGGAAAAAGATATCGAACTGTTTTACCGTATCGAGCAGGACGTGCCGGAAACCATCAACTCCGACCCGTTCAGAATACACCAGATACTGATGAACCTGATCGGCAACGCCATCAAGTTTACCGACAGTGGTTATGTTTACCTGCAAATCACAACAGACACAATCAAGGAGAATGAAAGCAGTATAAAATTCACCATCTCGGATACCGGCATCGGCATGAGCACCGATGACAAGAAGAAACTGTTCAAGGCATTTACCCAGGCGGATACCAGCATTACCCGCCGCTTCGGCGGCACCGGGCTTGGCCTGGTCATTTCACGAAAACTCACATTGTTGATGAAAGGTGAAATCGGTTTCGACAGCACCGAGGGTGAAGGCTCAACGTTCTGGTTCAGCATTCCGGTTACCGCTGTCAGCCAGGAGGCCAGAAAAGATGAATTAAAAAACCGGAGGATTGCTTTTTTCAGCAACCATTTTATCGCGCGGCAGGCATTTAACACCCTGTTCAGCAACTGGCAGTGCCAGGTGGAAAACTACGCTATTGATGACCTTGACAGGATTTCCGATATTGAAAAGGACAGTGACATGGTAGTCCTGGTTCTCAGCCGCAAGGACATTAACAGTGATAATGCGATCAATAAAATACACAACACAACCTTCACCATACCTTCATTACTGATCGCCAGCACCCGCTCACACTCGCAATTAAGAAACCTGCAGCAACACACGTTTGACACCGCCACGTTCACCTCTGAAAAGGCTGACGTCATCAAGCAGAAGAGCATTAACCTGCTTGGCAGAAACACCAGCACATCCGATGCGGATGACCTGAACATGCCGCCACTGGCGCTGAATAACTGGTCAAGCGTAAACGTAATGGTGGTTGATGACAATGAAGTGAACCTCCGGCTGGTAGAAATAATTCTGCATAAACACAAAACCCGGGTAACAACTGCCCGTTCCGGCGCACAGGCAATAGACTATGCCTGCATGAGCCGGTTTGACATTATTTTTATGGATTTGCATATGCCCGGACTTGATGGCTATGAAACCACAAAACGGATCCGTGAAATTGCACCCGGAAAACAGCCGGTCATTATCGCGCTTACCGCCAATGCCATGCCACAGGACAAGGAAAAAGTCATCGAATCAGGAATGAACGGAATCCTGATCAAGCCGGTCAGTGATGCCATCCTGCAGAAAGTCATTCACCAGTGGGTGCTGAAAAAACCTGACAACCCGGACGCTTTCATCAAGGCTGAAAAGTCCGCTACCGAAAAAAACACAGACAACGACAAGATTTTCTCACTTGCAATCGCCCGCGAATTTACCGGCAACAATGAAGAGCTTGCCCATGAATTATTCGCCATGCTGAGATCCGAGCTGGATGATTACGTAGACAACATCTCGAGCGCGGCAAAAAACAGAAACCTTGAAGCCTTACGGGAACATGTACATAAACTGCATGGTGCCAGCCGATGCTGTGGTACCAGCGAACTGAAGCAGGCAAGCAGCCACATCGAAAACCTGATTAATAAAAAAATCAATTTCGATATTGATGCCGAAGTCGCCAGCCTGCTCGCCGCCATCAAAAGAGTGGCCGACTATAAAATACAGCAGAACAGTTAGTCCTTATATCACTGCTGTCCCGTTAACTGTTTTTATATCAGCCCCATACCCGGCTGTACATGACCGTGCCGGTATTTTTTATTTTATTAGACATGAAACCAACACGGTTGATGTTTTGTCATCCTGACCGGTGCGCAGCGTAGTGGACGGATCTACAATACCGTATCATGCGGGGTTCAAAAGCCTTCGAATCCGCTCCGCTGCACTCAGGATGACAGTAAAAAGTTAACGGGACAGTAGTGTCCTTATATAGAAAAGCCCCGACAAAGCCGCTATTCATAGCGATCGATCACATTATTTGCTACCTTCCAGTAATAAACCTTTTTTAAGAACAGGAACCCGGACACCACGTGGACATACAACGCGCTATTCGTTATACATTAAGCCTGGCTATCATGCTGGTATTCCTGCTTCATGTCAGCAATATAATCAATATCCCGCTGTTAAACAGTCTTGAAAACCAGGCCTATGACGCCCGGCTGAAAGCCACTTTACCGGAACTTGTCGACAGACAGGTTGTGATTGTCGATATTGATGAAAAAAGCCTGGAGCAAATCGGCCAGTGGCCGTGGAACCGCAGCATACTGGCAACCATCAACAACAATTTATTCGATTATTACCAGATAAAAACCCTGGGTTACGATATCGTCTTTGCCGAAGCCGATATCGATGAAGGCACAAAGCTGCTGGATGAGATGGCCACCGGCCCTTTAAAAGATGATGCTGAATTTCTCAGTGTCTATCAGCAGGTTTCCTCATCGCTGCAACATGACCGCCTGTTTGCTGACTCGCTGAAAAACAGAAAAACCGTTCTGGGTTTTGTATTCAATACCGATACCAGCAAAGGCCGCCTGCCGGCACCGGTTTCACAGCCGGATAAAAACACCCTGGAACGGCTGGCCATCTATAAACCGCAGGGTTACACCGCCAACCTGGAACTGCTGCAGAACAGTGCCTACAGCGCCGGTTTCTTTGACAACCCGTTACTGGATGATGATGGTGTTTTTCGCCGCGTACCCCTGTTGCAGGCCTATAAAGACCAGCTCTATGAATCACTGGCACTGGCATTGATCCGCACGGTAACCGGCTCACCACCGATTGAAATGGTGGTAGCCGCTAATAACAATGGTGGCGAACTGTTCCTGGAATGGATAAGCATTGGTGAAATGACTATCCCTGTCGATCACCAGTCCGGGGTACTTGTCCCCTATATCGGCAGGCAGGGAAGCTTTGACTATATCTCTGCCACCGATGTATTACACAAACGGGTCAGCCTGCAAAAGTTACAGGATAAAATTGTTCTCTTTGGCACTTCCGCGCCCGGCCTGCTGGACCTGCGAACCACGCCGCTGGAGAAGACCTACCCCGGGGTTGAAATCCATGCCAATATCATCCAGGGCATTCTGGATGGCCGTATCATGCACCACCCGGGTTATACCCGGGGTTTTGAATTCCTGCTGATCCTGCTTATCGGCCTGCTGCTGACCTTCATCCTGCCCGTGTTATCCGCGCTGCATTCAACCCTGGCGATTGCAGCCGCGCTGATATTACTGATCAGCGGTAACTTGTACGCCTGGACAGCAGCCCAGATCGTGCTGCCCATTGCCTCCCCTGTTCTGCTGGTAATACTGCTGTTCATTATGCAGATGTCCTATGGCTTCTTTGTTGAATCGCGCGGCAAACGCCAGCTCACCCAGCTGTTCGGCAAATACGTTCCGCCTGAACTGGTTGATGAAATGAACCAGAAAACAGGGGAAATAAACCTGCAGGGTGAGATGCGGGAAATGACCGTTCTGTTCTCGGATGTGCGCGGCTTTACCACGATCTCCGAGAGCATGGAACCCAGGGAACTGACCCGTTACATCAATGCGTTTTTAACGCCGATAACCCGCGTTATCCACAACAACCGTGGCACCATCGACAAATACATGGGTGATGCGGTAATGGCCTTCTGGGGTGCGCCGCTGGAAGACAAGCAACACGCACTGCACGCCCTGAATGCCGCCGTTGATATTGTTGAGCAGATGAAACTGCTGCGCCGGGAATTTTCCGCAAAGCAGTGGCCTGAAATCTATATTGGTATCGGTGTTAACACCGGTACCATGAATGTCGGCAACAAGGGCTCGGAGTTCCGCGTCGACTACACCATTCTGGGTGATGCGGTAAACCTGGGATCACGCCTTGAAGGTTTAACCAGGGTCTACGGCGTGGACATCATTACCAGCGAATACACCCGGCATGCGGTCCCTGAATTTGAATACCGTGAACTTGACCGGGTGCGGGTCAAGGGCAAGGACAAACCGGTCACCATTTATGAGCCACTGGGCCTGGTTGAAAAAATCAGCAAGGAGGAAAGAAGGCTGCTCAAGCAGTTTAATATCGGCATAAAACACTATCGCATGGAGAACTGGGATGCCGCCGAACGCGAGATCTTTGCCTTAAGCCAGTTGCAGCCGGAGTGTAAAATCTACACCATTTACCTCGATCGTATCATGCATTTTCGTGAAAACCCGCCGGCAGATAGCTGGGACGGTTGCTTTACTCACACCAGTAAATAACCGTCTGTCGCTCAGACAGCACCATTCACCGGCATGACAGGCAGCCTACGGGCGATGCACCCCACCGTAACCGGCTGAAAACCGGAAGCAGTTCACAAAAGCCGTAAGCAACCTTGTACAAAGCCGCTTTTTTCGTCTATAAATAGTTGTAAGCCTACAGGGACGTGGGCTCACCACGACCGCAGGAAGCCGCCCTATTTCCTAACCCGTTCCCGGCCACCCTTTATGCGAGAAAGAAGATCAGACTACGACATCAGGGATGAGGTTCTATTGAGCAGCGCAAAAAGTGTTCACGATGCAGTGTGCACAATCTTTCACAGTGCCTTTGGCCCGTTCAACAAAGCTGCTCTGAGCCGTGCCTTTGAAGACTGCGAGCGCCTGTTTGAAGGCAACTACCCGGGGTTCCAGGCCTGCGATACATTGTATCATGACAAGCAACATTCCCTGGATATGACACTGGCACTGGTACGGCTGATCGATGGCCACGAGCGCAGCGTTGCCAAAGATGAGCGTCTCGGGGCTGAACGCGCCGTCATTGCAGTCATTACCGCGCTATACCATGATGCCGGTTATATTCGCCACGAACATGATCAACGCCACTTTAACGGGGCGGAATACACCCGGGTTCACGTTTCCCGCAGCGCCGATTTCCTGAAGCGCTATCTGCATAAAATCAACCTGGGACAGTATGCCCAGATTGCCGCCAATATGGTGCATTACACCGGCTATGAAGTGTTGCCCGAGAATATCCGGCTGCCGGATAATAAATGGCACCTGCTGGGTTATATGCTGGGCACGGCTGATTTGATTGCCCAGATGTCCGACCGCTGTTACCTGGAAAAATGCCGCGACCGCCTGTTCCCGGAGTTTGTTCTGGGCGGCCTGTCAGTAAAAATTAATGACCGCGGTGAAGAAATTGTGCTCTATGAATCCGGCGAAGACTTGCTGCAGAAAACCCCGGACTTTTTTGCCAACGAGGTCGAGCAGCGGCTGAACGTGCTGTTTGATAAAGTCTACCGCTATGAAATTGCCCATTTTGACGGCGAGCCCTGTTACATTCACGGCCTTGGCAAAAACCAGGCCTACCTGAACAAGGTACTGAAAACCGGCAACTTCAACCTGCTGCAACGCCAGCCACCGCAAAACCACGGTACAAAAAACTTCCCGGGACTGGAAAGTTATCTAAACCTGCACCCGCTGAGAAAAATAACCCGCGGTTAAGCGGCATAGACAAAACTTTAAAA
>JAJRTD010000261.1 GCA_024278435.1 Gammaproteobacteria bacterium
CCCCGTGAACTGGCGACCTTAATGAATGCCATTTTCGACGTGTTAAATCATGGCAAACACCGGTAATTTTTATATAATCTGGGTAACGAAAAATCCAGAAAATACTACTCCTGTGAACGAACCCGGTTGACCGGCTTCGCAACACAGACAAGTTCTATTAATCATATTTTTAACTGGTATTTATACAGTTAAGCAGGTTTACCCCATCGACGTTAACAAATCGCTTTGTCGACCCTTGTTTCTTTCACTTGCAGTGGTTATTGCAAGTGTTATTTTTGTATTCAATTACCTGCCGAAACTTCAATACCATTCCCTGGTTGAACAGATAAAAGACAATAACCAGCTGATTGTGGTTACCCGCAACAGCCCGACCAGTTATTACGAAGACGCTGACGGCCCTGCCGGGCTTGAATATGAAATGGTTAAAATGTTTGCCGACGAGCTGGGGGTTGAACTGACCCTGCTGATACCGGACTCGTTTAATGACCTGCTTGAGCAGCTCGCTAGCAACAGTGTACATATTGCCGCAGCCGGCCTCACCATTACCCAAGACCGTGAAAAAATTTACCGCTTTGGCCCCAGCTACCAGACGATCAGTGAGCAGCTGGTTTATAACGTTGCCAACCGGCGACCGAGAAACCTGTCGCAGCTTAGCGGCGGCACCCTGGAGGTGGTTGCCAACTCCAGTCATGCAGAACACCTGAAATATCTGAAAAAGGACTTCCCCGGCCTAAGCTGGAAAGAGAACGAGGAACTGGAAAGCGAGGACCTGCTGCAAATGGTGTCGGATAACATAATCGAATATACCATCGCCGATTCCAATGAACTGGCACTAACCCAGCGGTTTATGATTAATCTGCGTGCTGCTTTTGATATCAGCGAGCCACAGCGGCTGGCCTGGGCATTACCGAAGACCGGGGACAACAGCCTGTTTCTTGAAGTGCAGAAATTTTTCAAGAAGATAAAAGCCAATGGCGAACTCACCCGTTTGCTGGAACGGGCTTATGGCCATGTTGAGGACTTCGATTACGTCGGCACAAAAATCTTTATGCGCCATATTGAAACCCGACTCCCCCGCTACCGGGGCTTCTTTGAAAAAGCGGCCGCCGAACACGATATGGACTGGCGGCTGCTGGCGGCAATGGGCTACCAGGAATCACACTGGGACGCCGAAGCGGTATCACCGACCGGGGTGCGCGGCATCATGATGCTGACATTAAAAACCGCCAGTGATATGAAAGTAAAAAGCCGCCTTGATCCGGAGCAGAGCATCAGCGGTGGCGCAAAATATTTCAAAAAAACCTATTTACGCATGGATAAAAACATCCCGGAACCGGACCGCACCTGGATGGCCATGGCGGCCTACAATGTGGGTTATTACCACCTGCAGGACGCCCGCATGATAACCCGCAAACTGAAGAAAAACCCGAACCGCTGGATTGATGTCAAACAGGCGCTACCGCTGCTGGCAAAAAGAAAATGGTATAAACAGACCCGTTACGGTTTTGCACGCGGCTGGGAGCCGGTGCAGTATGTAGAAAACATCCGCAGCTACTACGATATTTTAAAATGGGTTGATGAAGGCGAACTGGAAGTCACGCCGGTGCCGGAAGAGTTCCTGAAAATACCCAACACCCTGTAACCGGACAATTCGCTGGTAGCATCAGGGTACAGGCTGAATCAGCTCTTTTGCCGGTAAAACACGCCGGCGGGATGGTTCACCCTTTCAAATCCCTGGCTGAACGGGATCACCGCCTGGTTAGTACCACTCAGTAAAATACCACCGGATTTAAGTACACTTGAAAACTGTTTAAGAATGCCGGCTTTTACACCATTGGAAAAGTAAACCAGCACGTCGGGACAGATAATCAGGTCCAGCGGCGCCATTGACTGAAAGTCTGCCATTAAATCACACTGGCTGAAGCTGACGCGCTGGCGGATTTTGTCCTTTATCTGCCAGCTGTCCCCGTCATGCAACGAGGTGTATTTTTTTATATATTCTTCGCTCAGGCCGTCCATCTGCTGACTGTCATAGATTGCCAACTCGGCCTGCTTTATGTCGCCAGACAGATTATCCGTGGCCGTAATCTGCACTTTGCCGGCATCATCGTGTTTTTCCTCATATTCAGCCAGCTCCATGGCGATGGCGTAAGCCAGCTGGCCCTGTCCGCAACCTACAACCCAGATACGTGCATTCTCAGGCAATTGCTCAAATACGTAGTTGTGCAGAACATTTTTAATTTCCGGGCTGACGGACCAGTCTGGCTGGCGCTGCGACAGCACATCCAGCACCCTGGATCTGAGCGTATCAGCCTGCCCGGCCTGCAAAGCCTCGGCCAGGGAAGCCAGCGAATCCAGGCCAAAACTACTCAGCACGGGTTGCAGCCTGTTTACCAGCTGCTTGCGTTTTGCCTCCGGCACAACAACACCCAGAACGTGTTGCAGGGAGACCTGCAGGGATTCATAATCATCGATATTGTAAGATGCGGCAGATGGCATAGTCAGACCTTTGGTAGCAGTTATAAAGCGTCACCCTCAAGCATAGAAGGAAAATAACGAACTGCAATAATCAGCGCCATTTATTCGCGACTAAATATTGTTTTAAATGCGGCTAAACAGAGGGTTTAATGGCTTGCACCGCCGGCCTGAATAACTCCCGGCTTTTCAGGGTCTTATTGCCTAAATGGTGGGCAATGACAAAACGCATCAGGGCCTTGATTTCCGCCAGATGCTGCCGGTTTTCAGCAAGCGCCGGATAAGCATGGTCGGACAGTGCCAGCAGGCAGGCGCCGGAGATTAAAGGCACTTTATCACTGCCTGATTTACGGCTCCTTACCGGCCCGTGTTCCAGATAATAATAGTACATACTGTCTGCCAGAATCACCTCGCCGGTATCCGCCTCGGCATGCAGGCTCAGGCCAAAACCCAGAAGCTCCAGCAGCTTTATTTCAAACTGGCGCAGGCTTATCTCAAGACTGTCCTGGTTTTGCAGTGCATACAGGCAATGGTGGTAATGCTCAAAAACATCTTCATGCACATCGTGCTTATGCAGCAGGTACATCAGCAACTCGTTGATATACATGGCTGACAGCAGTGCCTTGCTTTTCAGCACCGGCGCCTTCAGGTCGGCGCGCTCAACCGATTTAAGATACGGCAGGCTGCCCCTGCCCTGCCAGCTGACCAGCAACGGGGTAAACAGCAGCAGGCTGCCGGCTGTTTTTGAACGCGCACCACGACAGCCTCTTGCCATCAACGCCACCCGGCCATAATCCCTGGTCAGCACTTCCAGTATGCTGCTGGTTTCCCGGTAGGGACGCTTGTGCAGGATATAGGCGATTTGAGTGTTGACGACTTTCATTGAAAGTAATGAAAAATGAAAAGTGAAAAGTGAAAAATAGAAAAGCTAAAAGCCAGCATTGATTGCCTGCTGTTACAAAAATGAATGATTTTAAACATTTTTCATTTTTCGTTTTTCACTTTTCATTGCATAGCGTTATTCGCTATACCCCAGTCCACGCAGAGCACGCTCATCATTGGACCAGCCTTCACGCACTTTTACCCAGAGGTTTAAATAAACCCTTGAATCAATCATTTTACTGATATCTTCACGCGCGCTGGTGCCAATGCTTTTCAGGCGGGCGCCTTTTTTACCGATAATAATAGACTTCTGCCCCTTGCTCTCAACGAAAATCGTGGCATGAATACGCACGATATCCCTGTCCTCATCGTACCTGTCAATATTAACGGTCGAGGTATACGGCAGTTCCTGACCCAGTTCGCGAATCAGTTTTTCACGGATAATTTCAGCCGCCAGAAAGCGCATACTGCGGTCGGTGACCTGGTCTTCCGGGTAAAAAAACGTATTTTCAGGAAGCAGTGCCGCCACAGTTTTTTCGATGGCTTCCACGTTAATACCGTTTAACGCCGACACCGGAATAACCTCGGAAAAATCCAGCAGTGGTGACAGTTCGTTAATCATCGGCAACAGCTGTTTTTTTGATTCCAGCTTGTCAATTTTGTTAATCACCAGCACGATCGGGCTGTTGACGGCTTTGAGCTTTTCAACAATGGCCTTGTCTTCATCGGTCCACTGCCGAGCCTGCACAACAAAAAGGACGAGGTCAACATCACCCAGTACCGAGGTGGCAGCACGGTTCATGTATTTATTGATTGCCGTGTTGCGGCGCTGGTGAATACCCGGGGTATCCACGTAAATAAACTGTGTATTCCCGGTGGTTTTCACCCCCAGGATCTGGTGACGCGTGGTTTGCGGTTTGCGTGAGGTGATGCTCAGCTTCATACCCAGGATATGGTTAAGCAGGGTTGATTTACCAACATTCGGACGGCCGACGATGGCGATATAACCGCAACGCTGTTTCTGCTCACTCACTGTTTTTTCTCAAAGCTTTGTTTGACCCGCGAGATAGCTTTTTCGGCTGCTACCTGTTATGCTTTACGGCGGCTTTTGCCTTCGCCATTTACTTCAATATTCATCTGTTTAATTGTACATCTTACATGGAACATCTGGGCATGTGATTTGCCACTGATATCTGTCACCTGGTAGTCAGGCAGTGGAAAACGGCGGGACTGTAACAGTTCCTGCAGCTGGGTCTTGGGATCTTTCAGGCTCTGCAGATCGGTTGGCGACGCCAGTTTGCGCTCATACAGGCGCACGATCAGGCAACGGCAGGCTTCAAAGCCGCTGTCACAATAGACGGCACCGAGGATACTCTCTACCGCATCAGCAAGTATCGAGGGACGGCGAAAACCGCCACTCTTGAGTTCGCCGGAGCCGAGCTGGATAACATCGCCCAGCTTTAACTCACCGGCAATTTCCGCCAGCGATTCCTTGTTGACCAGGTTGGCGCGAAGCCGGCTTAGATCACCTTCCTGCACATCGGGGTAGCGCTTGAACAACTCATCGGCAATAACGAAGTTAAGGATGCCATCACCCAGAAATTCAAGCCGTTCGTTATTCCTGGCGGCGAAGCTGCGGTGCGTTAGCGCCTCATCCAGCAGGCTGATATCGGTAAAGCTGTATTGCAGTTTTTTCAGCAGGGTGTTAATGGCATTAGACGGCGCCATAAAATTTACTCGTCACAGAACAACAGATGATTTAACGGGTAGGAACTCTGGCTTCATGCTTAAAGTGAATAATATATTCCAGGTTGCCGATCAGTTTTCCGCGGGGCTCATACTCAATGGTCACGATATGTTCACCACGACCTTTTTTAACCGAGATGCTTCCTGACTTGATGGAATAGATATTATTCATGCGCAGACGCTTGCTGATAAGGATTTTCAGTTCTTTTGTTGTCGCATCTCTGGCACGGGCATCATTGGGCAGCTCGGTCATAATATTTGAAACGGTCGAATCCGTTAAATAAACCGGTATTATCTGCATCGCGATTACTGCCTGAAAGAGCAAAAATACGATGACCACAGCCATGCTGATCATGGTCATACCCTGTTGTTTATTTACTGTTTTTTGCATAACTGATTACCCCGTTTACTTAATGAAGTTGCCGATACGTTCAAAGTGCCACTCATCACTATAGTGCATCCAGATCATAAATGCCTTGCCCAGGAGGTTCTCTTCAGGCACCGGACCCCAGACCCGGCTATCGTTACTGTTGTCACGGTTATCACCCATGACAAAATAGGTGGCTTCCGGAACAATATATTCACCCTGCAGATTATTCGGTCTTGCCGGCAGTAACAGTATCTCATGTTCGGCACCGTCCAGCTTTTCTATATATTCACTGGCGAAGGTCTGCCCCGGGCCCTTGTACTGGCCGACAAACTCGCGCTCAACCGGGGTGCCGTTAATATAAAGCACCTTGTTGTAATACGCGATATGGTCACCCGGCAAGCCGATAACCCGCTTAATATAATCAAGGTTCGGGTCGCGCGGGTAACGGAATACAACCACATCGCCACGCTCCGGCTCGCTTAAATCTAGAATCTTTTTATTGATTACCGGCAGCCTGACACCGTAGGCAAATTTATTGACCAGGATAAAGTCACCGATATACAACGATGGCAGCATGGAACCCGATGGAATACGAAACGGCTCCACCACGAAACCGCGTAACAGAAAGACAATCAGCAGCACCGGGAAGAATGACTTGGAATACTCAACAATAACAGGCTCTTTCGCCTTGCTGGTAATCTCCACGCCCTGGTGGATCTGGGTTGACGACTGCACAACCTGGTTGCGTTTTGGCTCAAGGAACCATTTGTCAACTAACCAGATAGTTCCGGTAATAACAACGCCAACAAATAAGTAAAAAGAAAAATCGAGTATCATTATATAGTCACAATATTTTAATTAGGATTTTAGGAGGTATTTGTTAATTATCCACTTTCAGCACGGCTAAAAACGCTTCCTGCGGGATTTCCACCTTGCCAAAGCGCTTCATCCGTTTTTTACCGGCCTTCTGTTTTTCCAGCAGTTTGCGTTTACGTGATACGTCACCACCATAACACTTGGCGGTAACGTTTTTGCGCAGCGCCTTGACCGTGGTACGGGCAATCACGTTACGCCCGATGGCTGCCTGGATGGCGATATCAAACATCTGTCGCGGAATCAGTTCACGCATTTTTTCCGCAACTTCACGACCACGGCGTATACTGACTTCGCGATGGGCAATAATCGACAGGGCGTCGACCCGTTCACCGTTAATCAGAATATCCACCTTCACCAGGTCGGCCACCTGGAAACGGTCAAACTCGTAATCAAAGGAGGCATAACCGCGGCTCACCGATTTCAGGCGATCGAAGAAATCCAGCACCACTTCACTCAGCGGCATTTCATATTGCAACGAAACCTGCTTGCCCATGTACTGCATGTTTAACTGTACGCCGCGTTTTTCAATACACAGGGTGATGACATTGCCCACGTATTCCTGCGGTACAAGAATATTGGTTTTAATGATCGGTTCGCGCAGCTCTTCGATAAAATTGGGTTCCGGCAGGTCATTGGGATTGTGGATCTCGAACACTTCGCCTTTGGTATTAAGCACCTGGTAGACCACAGTTGGCGCGGTGGTTATCAGGTTAAGCCCGTACTCGCGCTCCAGCCGTTCCTGGATAATCTCCATGTGCAGCATACCGAGAAAACCGATACGAAAACCCAGGCCCAGAGCCGATGAATTTTCCGGTTCAAAATGCAGCGAAGCATCATTTAAGGTCAGCTTTTCCAGCGAATCACGGAAATCGTTATAGTCATCGGAACTGACCGGGAACATGCCGGCAAATACCCGCGGCTGCACCTGCTTGAAACCTTCCAGTGCCTCCGTTGCCGGGTTATCCGTCATGGTGATGGTATCACCGACCTTGGCCGAATCAATCTGCTTGAGACTGGCAATAATGTAACCCGCCTGACCGGCTGACAGGGTCTCGCAGTCTTTGCGTTTCGGTGTAAACACGCCGACCTTGTCCACCAGGTAACTGCGCTGGGTGGACATCACCGTCATTTTTCTGCGTGGCGAGATTGATCCCTGCATAACACGCACAAGAATAATTACACCGACATAGGGATCAAACCACGAGTCGATAATCAGTGCCTGCAACGGTGCATCCGGGTCACCCTGCGGCGGCGGCACTTCGGCAACAATCTGCTCCAGCAGTTCGTGGATACCTTCACCGGTTTTAGCACTGACCCGCAACGCGTTACTTGCATCAATGCCGATAATTTCTTCAATTTCATCGCAAACCCGTTCCGGGTCCGCCGCCGGCAAATCAATCTTGTTTAATACCGGGATCACTTCCAGGCCCTGCTCGATTGCGGTATAACAGTTGGCCACACTCTGCGCCTCGACTCCCTGCGAGGCATCAACAATCAGCAGTGCGCCTTCGCAGGCAGCCAGTGAACGTGAAACCTCGTAGGAGAAATCCACGTGCCCCGGCGTGTCGATAAAGTTCAACTGGTAGATTTCGCCGTCATCGGCCTTGTAATTGAGGGTAACGCTCTGGGCCTTAATGGTAATGCCGCGTTCACGCTCCAGGTCCATGGAG
>JAJRTD010000262.1 GCA_024278435.1 Gammaproteobacteria bacterium
AATGGTTAACCTGATCGACGCTGCACTGCTCCGCATAAAACAGGGGAACTACGGTATCTGCGCCAAATGCGGTGAAGAAATACCGCAGCAGCGGCTGGAGGCACTGCCCTATGCCACGACCTGTGTAAAATGTGCTGAATAAAAAGCTGATTCACCACAGAGGCACAGAGAACACAGAGAAAAGCTTTTTGTGTTTTACTGCGCCTGCGGCGCAGTAAAACAAATAAAACTCTGTGCCCTCTGTGCCTCCGTGGTAAATAGCTTTTGACACTCCCATTACCAGTAATTTTAATGTGCACACCGGATAAAAACAGCTTACAATAAAACCACCGTAAACTGTCACGTAAACACTATGTCTTCCTGTAAGCCCGCCCTGCTCCTTGCTCTCGGTTTTTTCAGTTCCATGAACGCCTACGCCTTTGAAGATTCGCGCTCCGGAAAATTCGAGTTTTTCCTGATGCCACAGTTCACCAATTCAAAACTGCTGAAGTTTGACAATGGTGCCGAAGCGGACATCAACGAACGCTCCGGCCTGGGTTTCGGCCTGGGATACAATTTCAACCACCACCTTGAACTCAGCCTGCAGTTTATATCCAGCAGTAGCAACTATACCGGTACCCGCATAATTAACAATGACCCGGAAGACCCGGAGAACCCGAACGGCCCACAGAAGTTCGCTGCTAACATGTATACCAGCAGCATCAATTTCGGGGTAACGGTAAACCTGCTCAAAAGCGCATTTACACCTTATATTGGCGCCAATATCGGTTCAACCTATATTGACAGCGGTGTTCCAACCGGCCAGATAAGCACCGGCTGCTGGTGGGATCCGTGGTGGGGTTATATCTGCGCCCCGTACACTCAAACCTACACAGCAACCAAAGTTAATTACGGTGCCAATGCCGGCCTGCGTTATGACTTTAACCGCAAACTGTTTATCAAGGGTGGCGCCAGTATGAATTTTATTGATCTGCCCAGTTCTAATTCATCTGAATTTATCAGCTACCAGTTTATATTCGGTTTTATGTTCTAAGATCGCAGTTGGCAGTTGGCAGTTGGCAGTTGGCAGTTGGCAGTTGGCAGTTGGCAGTTGGCAGTTGGCAAAAATTCTAACATCGACAGCGAAGCTGTCAAAGCTTTTAACTGCCGACCGCAAACTTAAAACTGCCAACTAAAAAAGGCTGACCCAGGGTCAGCCTTTTTTGCTTAGTTGGCTGGAGCAGCCTGTGTTGCCGGGGCTGGAGGCGCAGCAGGAGCCGGCGCTGGTGCACCATAACCGGGACCCGGGCCGTAGTAAGGCCGTGGACCATAATAGGGACGGCCATACGGGCCATTATAATAACCGTTGTAATTATTCCAGCGGTTATCCCAGGCATTATTGCCATAGTATGAGTTATAGCCATCACCGCGTACATTACCGCGACCCTTGCCTTTCATACTGAAGTTGAAATTACCATCAAATTCACCGTCACCGGAGCCCGAACCATCACCATAACCGTAACCGTTGTTGTTCCAGTTATTATTCCAGTTGTTGTTATTGTTCCAGCTGTCATTGTCATTCCACCAGGCACTGGCAGATGTGGAGACGGCCAGTAGGGCAGCGGCCGTTATTGTCAGTAAAGATTTCATTTAATCTTCCTCCTCTACAATAATATTGAAAAATAATATCCCACAAGCTCTTCCTGAGATTGGAAAGAGTCTTAACCATAACTATATATAATTCATTTCAGGATGACAATTGGCGGAGATAGTTTTTAGACGCAGAGTTGATACAAATCATAAAACCGGGCCATTTCATACTGACGGGTGAGCATCTGCGAGCAATTAACCTTATAAAATGTATTGGTTTTTATGGAGAAACAGAGACTGGTCTGGCTCATCAGCAAGCACACAATCAGACGTTCACTACCGCTATTCTGTAGCTGTGAATTTATTCTGATATGAACTCTCAAAACACAATGCCGGCCCACACGCTTTTTAATTTTAGTCCGGAGTATGATCAGGAGCCGGCATTAAAGAAAAAGCTAAAACTGATTCACCACAGATTAGGGCAGGAAGCCCGTAAGCAGGGCAACGCAGGAGCGGTTGCCGAGGCACAAAGGTCGCAGAGTTTTATATGTTTCACTGTGCCGCAGGCGCAGTGAAACATAAAAGCTTTTCTCTGTGTCCTCTGTGCCTCTGCGGTGAAATGGCTTTTATGTTTTTCCCCTCCCCTGCTTGTAGTAACGGTCTTCATGCAATATGCGGCCTAGGCACTCGCCGCACGCTGCTGTCGTATCATGCCGATAAACACTTCCCTGCTCACCGGCTTACTGAAATAATATCCCTGGTAATAAGGACAATCGAGCAGCTGCAGCAGGGCAAGCTGTTCATCCGTTTCCACCCCTTCTGCAATGACCTTGATATCCAGGTTCTTAGCCATGCTCATGATGGTCTTAACAATGGCAAAATCACTGGCTTTATCGGTAATATGGCTGATAAATGAACGGTCAATTTTAATCATGTCAATTGGTAACTGTTGCAGGTAACGCAGAGATGCATAGCCGGTACCAAAATCATCGATGGAAATAGTCAATCCCAGCTCTTTCAGCACTCGCAGTTTTTCACCGACTTTACTGGCATCTTCAATCAGGATGTTTTCCGTTACTTCCAGTTCAATACAGCAGGCCCGGGTTTTTTCCTGCGCCAGTATGCGCTGGATTTTCTCGACAAAATCATCCTGCTGAAACTGCCGTGGACTGACATTAACTGACAGGCTGTCGGTCTCATCACAATTCTCATTGCTGCACCACAGTTCGGACGTCAGCGCACAGGCCTGCTGCAGCACAAAATCCCCCAACTGCAGAATCTGCCCGGTCTCGTCAGCGACAGGAATAAAGCGCTCCGGAGAAATATCACCCTGCTGCGGATGATGCCACCTTAGCAGTGCCTCCGCGCCGACAATCCGGTTTCCTGAAATGGAAACCTTGGGCTGGTATACGACTTCGAATTCATTATTTTCAATCGCCCGGTAAATGTCAGATTCCATTTCCATACGTTCTACGGCCGCAACATTCATCTCCCGGGAGAAGAACTGGTAATTATCACGGCCATTGGCCTTGGCCTTATACAATGCTGTATCCGCATGCTTGATTAACTGCTCCGCACTTTCACCATCATCGGGATAGATGGCAATGCCGCAGCTGCAGGTGATCATCAGCATGTGCTCGGTCACCGAATAATGATCCTTGAGTGACTGGTGAAGCTGTTTTGCCATATGGCTGATATGACTTATTGCTGACTCACGGCTGTCAAAATCCGATTGCAGAATCAC
>JAJRTD010000263.1 GCA_024278435.1 Gammaproteobacteria bacterium
CGATATCTGCTTTTCCGAACCGCAGGTTGAAACCCTGGCACAGTGTGACCTGGTGTTTTTTGCCACGCCCAACGGTACTGCCATGAAAATGGTGCCTGAACTGATTGAACAAAAGGTGCGGGTGATTGACCTGGCGGCGGATTTCCGCCTGCAGGACGGCGCCGTGTGGAAGCAGTGGTATGGTATGGATCATGCCTGTGAAAACGTGCTGGCAGAGGCGGTTTACGGTCTGCCGGAAATCAACCGGGCGGCCATTAAAAACGCAACCGTGGTGGCTAATCCGGGCTGTTACCCGACCGCGGTGACCCTGGGCTTCCTGCCGCTGATTGAAAACGGCCTGATTGATGACAGGCACCTGATTGCCGATGCCAAGTCCGGGGTCAGTGGCGCCGGTCGTGGTGCCAGCGTAGCGACCCTGCAGGCCGAATCCGCGGAAAACTTTAAAGCCTACGCCGTGGACGGGCACCGCCATTTACCGGAAATAAAACAGACCCTGTCCGGCGTGGCGGCGCATGAAGTAGGTTTAACCTTTGTGCCGCACCTGGTGCCGATGATCCGCGGCATCGAGGCCAGCCTGTATGCCACCTTAAAATCCGCTGCGCTCGGTGACTGCTCACCGGGTGAGTTGCACCGGCTGTATTGTGAAAGATATAAAGACGAGCCGTTTGTTGATGTTCTGGATGAAGGTGTCATGCCGGAGACCCGCACTGTGAAAGGTGCCAATAGCTGCCGGATTTCGGTGTTCAGGCCACAGCAGGGCGATACGGTCGTGGTTTCATCGGTGATTGATAACCTGGTGAAAGGTGCGGCAGGGCAGGCGGTACAGAATATGAACATTATGTTCGGCCTGGGAGAATCAACCGGTCTTAACCAGGTGGCGTTACTGCCATGAGCATCAAACCGATACGTACGCGTACCATTATCAGCATCCAGCGCCCTGGGTTGTGGCTGCTGAGCGCGGTACTGGCTTTTTTCCTGTTTCTGGTGCTGTTGTGGAGCGCTTTTGAGTACGGCCGTAACGTTGCAGGCTACGATTCTGCCGATGCTGAGGCCTATATTGAGCAATTACAGGCACAATTAGAAGAATCTCAGGCCGAAATCATTGAAACTAGCCGACGAGCGACTATGCTTGAACGTAACACTCAAATTGATGTCGATGCCTCTGAGCAGTTAAAAGAAACTCTGGCAAAGGCGCAAAGTGAAGTGCTGACGCTTAAAAAGGAATTATCGTTCTATAAAAGTATTGTGGCGCCGGAACAGGGTAGCCGCAGTCTTGCCATACAGACGATTCAGCTGAAGCAGAATAAAACAGGTGGTTACGACTATAAAATTATGGTCAGCCAGCGTGGTCGGAATGACCGTTTTGCCCGCGGTACGATTGATGTCAGTATCAAGGGAACCAGCAAAGGACAGCCACTAACCCTGAAGTTAGCGGATGTCTCAAATGATACCAAAAAGCCCATGAAGTTCGGATTTAAATATTTTCAGAACTTTGAAGGAGTGATGAATTTACCAGAGGCGTTTCAACCGGATACTGTCCGTGTAAAAGTGAAGCCGAGCACTGGTAAGATCAAAGCTATTGATGAGACATTTGCGTGGTCAGACCTGGCCGCCGGGGGAGCTTAATATGTTTGGTAGTAAAAAAATTAAATCATCAAAGATCGATACACTGGTTGGACAGGGTGTTGAAGTTACCGGTGATGTGAAATTCCAGGGTGGTCTGCACCTTGACGGTACCATTAAAGGTAATGTGATCACCGCTGATGATGCTGAGGGTTCTGTACTGGTTGTCAGTGACCGTGGCCGCATTGAAGGTGATGTTCATGTTGCCTACGCGGTGATTAACGGTGAAGTTGCCGGCAATGTCTACGCCAGTGAAAAACTGGAACTTTCCGCCCATGCCCGTATCTCCGGCAACGTTGAATACAACCTGCTGGAAATGGCCAGTGGTGCTGAAATTAACGGCACCATGCTGCATAACGCTGACGCGGTGAAGCGCCAGGTACCGAAACTGGAAAAAGAAGAAACACCGGCAAATGTACATCACCTGGATGACACGGTTGCCGCGCAGAGTTAATTGAATAAGGTTTGACCAGCGACTATTGATTGCTCGCCTGTGGTCGTTTTTTCTGGCCTGACTCATCCAGAAAAAACGACCTTTTTTATTGTCCCTGCGGTTTAACCGTTGCTGCTACCTGGCCAAATAAATACTTGACTAAATTACTTGGTTAATGGTAATTTAAGTTTCTCTAATATTAGCTATTTTTATATCTTGCAGGTAGATATTGATGGAAATTCAAGTAAGTTTTGCTCCCAAACCCAAGGTTATCGAGGGTGCAACAATCGGTTTTACCGAATCAGCAGCCAACAAGGTAAAAGCGCTGGTTGAAGAAGAAAAAAACCCGAATCTGAAACTGCGGGTGTCGGTTGATGGCGGCGGCTGCTCCGGCTTTCAATACGGCTTTGCTTTTGATGAAAATATCAAGGATGACGACACCGTGGTTGAAAAAAACGGTGCCACCCTGCTGGTTGATGTGACCAGCATGCAGTATCTGAATGGTTCCGAGGTGGATTACCTCGAAGGTCTGGAAGGTGCGCGATTTGTGGTCAATAACCCCAATGCAAAATCAACCTGTGGTTGCGGGTCTTCGTTTTCGGTGTAATTGACGCTTTTGTGTTGTAGAAAGAGGCGCGTTTATGCGCCTTTTTTATTTCTGTTAAAATAATCGATTGACTGAAGCGTTGAATGAACGTGTTTCTTTATGGTCATATAAGAATGATAGTTTCTCGGCCACCGCTTGATCAATGCTGATCAGGCAGCTTCATAAACAAGCGGCAGATAGTTTGTTAAGCTATCGGCCCGATTTCCAAGGATATTGCTATGAGTAGTGAGTATTTACCCGGTTTAGCTGGTGTGCCGGCCACAAAGTCCAATATTTCATCCATTGACGGTGAAAAAGGGATTCTTGCCTATCGTGGTTACAATATTAAGGATCTGGCTGAAAAAAGCACCTTTGAAGAAACCGCATTGTTACTGCTTGATGGCCGCCTGCCGTCACAGTCCGAACTGGATGACTTTGACTGCCAGCTGAGATCTGAACGCCGCGTAAAATATAAAATACGCAGCATTATGAAAAACCTGCCTACCTCGGGCCACCCCATGGAGATGCTGCAGACCGCTGTTGCCAGCCTGGGTATGTTCTATGGCGGAGAAGAAGTGCTGTCTGACGGCATTGACGGCAACGACATCGACTATATCCACAGCATGTCGGTAAAAATTATTTCACGCCTGGCCACCATTGTGGCCATGTGGGAGCACATCCGTAACGGTTATGATCCGATCGAACCGCGTGACGACCTGAGCCATGCAGCCAACTTCCTCTACATGTTAAACGGCAAGGAGCCGAATCCGCTGGAAGTCAAAATCATGGATGCCTGTTTTGTACTGCATGCGGAACACACCATCAATGCCTCAACCTTTGCGGCCATGGTCTGTGCCTCCACACTGGCCAGCCCGTTCCTGGTGATTGCGGCTGCCATCGGGACCCTGGCGGGACCGTTACACGGTGGCGCCAATGAGCGAGTGGTTGAAATGCTGCAGGAAATCGGTCGCCCGGAAAATGCCAAAGGCTGGCTGGACAAGCAGCTGGCTGAGAAAAAAGTGATCTGGGGCATGGGTCACCGTGAATATAAAACCAAGGATCCGCGGGCCATTGTGCTGCAGAAACTGATGGTGGAGTGGGGTGAGGCCCAGGGTACCCTGAGCCCGATGTTTGAAACCGCCCTGCGCCTGGAAGAAGCCTGCGAGGAAGCACTTGGCCCGAAAGGGGTTTATCCGAACGTGGATTACTATTCGGGTATTCTCTACACCGAAATGGGCATTGCTCCCGATCAATTTACCCCGATATTTGCCATCTCCCGCGTCGCCGGCTGGATGTCACACTGGCGCGAACAGCTCTCCGATAACCGTATCTTCCGGCCGACGCAGATTTATACGGGGGAGCCGTTGCGGCCTTACGTGGATATAAATAAAAGATAGTTTCAGGTTATAAGTTTTAAGTTAAAAAAACATATAACTTACAACCTGCTTTCGTTAGTCGATGTTCGGGCTAATCGATCCTTGCTCCACCTGCAGTGGTTTCGTGGCGGCCTGTTCCAGGTTTTTGTTCGCAGTACCCGGCATCATCTCAAAGAACAGGTCAAAATCAGACATTGCGACACGCAGTTGATCAAATATTTTTCTGTTGCCCTTGAAGGTGGCCTTGCCAACCTTGATCTGATCATCAAAGGTTTTTACGCCCATCATCACCGGAATCAGATTTTCCCGGTCAATGGTGATGTTCAGGCAGGCATCTTTGGCCTGGTAACCTTCAATAATGGTCAGGGTCTCATTTGATAACTCAAGCACGTATTTTTTATTGTTATCAGGCGTAACCAGGTTGATCTTTCCGGACAGACCTTTTA
>JAJRTD010000264.1 GCA_024278435.1 Gammaproteobacteria bacterium
CCCGGCATCGGCGGCATCGGTGTCCGGCTCGATACCCAGTAACAGGCAGGCAGCCAGCTTCTCGTTATTGATTTCAGCCAGGTTTTTACCGGCAACAATATCTTCGCTGGTGCCACCCGGGCCACGATGAGGTACCGCGCCGGCCAGCCAGGCACCGGCGGCATTGGCGCCATCGCTCAGGTAGCCGAAATTACTGCCGGTCTGCTGCGCAATGACATCCGCCAGCGCACGCAGAACAGAAAACTGCGGATGCATGGCTGCACTGTTGCCCAGGATCACCGTTGCCGACGCGGCATCGTTTAACTGTTCGGCTATGGCTTTATGCGCTTCACCGGCATCCGCTTTTGTGATCAGCGCCTGCAGGTTTGCCGGAGCCGTATTGCCGCCGAGTTCACAGGCCGCCGCTGCAATAGCGGCCAGCTCGGCAACCATCTGCTGCGGTGCCACGGCAATATTGGCCGCCAGCGGGAAGTTGAATTCATAGCGCCGTGGATTCACACAGGAAATCTGCGCATTGTTGTTTACCACGGCCTTGCGCAAACGCAGGTTGGCAATCGGCTGCTCCTTGCGGACATTGGAACCGACCAGTAACGCGGCATCCAGTTTTTCCAGTTGCTCGATGTTCTGACCCAGCCATGGCATTACCGGCGCCGCGGCCTGGTCGGAAAAGTCTGACTGGCGCAAACGGTGATCAATACTGCCACTACCCAGGCCACGCATTAATTTTTGCGCCAGGTACAGCTCTTCCAGCGTTGCGCTGGCGGACACCAGCGCCGCCATTTCAGTATTAATGACTTCAGTAGCGGCTTCACTGCTTTCTTCGTCTGCAGCATCGGCGGCAGTTTCAGCCCCGCCATCGACATCGGCTTCCTGCGCCGCAAGCTGCTGCGCCTTTATTTCAGCCGCCGCATCGGCAACGGCTCTGAATTTATCGGCGACCAGCTGCAGTGCTTCATCCCAGTTTGCTGCCTGCCACTGGCCGTCACGTTTAATCATTGGCGTGGTCAGGCGGTCGTCGGTATTAATGCCCTCGTAACTGAAACGGTCACGGTCGGACAGCCAGACTTCGTTGATGGCTTCGTTCTCACGCGGTACCGCGCGTACCACTTCACCACGCAGGGTATGCACATACATATTGGAACCGATGCAGTCATGCGGGGCAATGGTTTTGTGCTGCAGCATTTCCCAGGCACGGCCCCTGAAGCGTGAAGGTCTTGCCGTCAGGGCGCCAACCGGGCAGACATCGATCGAGTTACCGGACATTTCAGAGTTGACACATTCATCAACAAAGGTCGAGATCAGTGCGCGTTCACCACGGCCGGTCATACCCAGTTCACGGATGCCGGCAATTTCACGGCCAAAACGCACGCAACGGGTACAATGAAT
Organism: Gammaproteobacteria bacterium; assembly: GCA_024278435.1. Classification (GTDB taxonomy): domain Bacteria; phylum Pseudomonadota; class Gammaproteobacteria; order SZUA-229; family SZUA-229. Next base: position 1,387 of record JAJRTD010000264.1, read on the forward strand.
ACAGCGGGTTAGTTCAGTGGCGATTAACGGGCCGATGCTTTTATCAAACACCACGCGTTTGCTTTCAACATACTGCGACACGTCCTGGCCATAACCGACCGCCAGGTCCTGCAATTCACATTCTCCGCCCTGGTCACAGATCGGGCAGTCCAGCGGATGGTTAATCAGCAGAAATTCCATCACTGCTTTCTGCGCGTCTTTGGCAATTTGTGACTGGGTGCGCACCACCATGCCATCCATCACCGGCGTAGCACAGGCCGGCAGCGGTTTCGGTGCTTTTTCGACTTCCACCAGGCACATGCGGCAGTTGGCGGCTATCGGTAATTTCTTGTGGTAACAGAAGCGCGGCACATGAATATGGTTGGCATCGGTAACTTCAATCAGCATGGCACCCTTGGGCGCCTGCATCTCCTGCCCATCGACAGTGATAGTGACTGTTTCCGTTGTATTGGCTGTTGTGCTGCTTTCTGACATTGTTTTATTTTTTTCCGCAAATGAACGCAAATGAACGCAATTTTTTAGTATTCAAGACGTTAATATTCAAATGTTTGCCGATCCGTTGTTCGCCAGAACACAAAACCTGACCTGTAGCGTTGCCGGCTGAAAAATATTTGCGTTCATTTGCGTTCATTTGCGGACCCATAGCGTTAAGCTGCCTGCACCATGCTGTGCTTATGTTCAACGTAATGTTCAAATTCTGCCCGGTAGTGTTTCAGGAAGCTGCGTACCGGCATGGCGGCAGCATCACCCAGGGCGCAGATGGTACGGCCTTCGATCTTGCTGGCCACATCATCCAGCTTGTCCAGGTCAGCCATGGTGCCCTTGCCTTCAACAATGCGGGTCAGCATACGGTACAGCCAGCCGGTGCCTTCACGGCAGGGGGTGCACTGGCCACAGGACTCTGAATAATAAAACTGCGAGATACGGCGCAGGGCCTGCACCATGTCGGTGGTATCGTCCATTACGATAACGGCACCGGAGCCCAGCATGGAACCGGCTTCAACAATGGAGTCATAATCCATATTGGCCTGCATCATGATATCGCCGGGAACCACAGGCACGGAAGAACCACCGGGGATCACGGCTTTCAGTTTACGCCCGTCTTTGACCCCGCCGGCCATTTCCAGCAGGTCGGCAAACGAGGTGCCCATGGGGATTTCAAAATTGCCCGGGTTATTGACGTGACCGGAAACCGAGAACAGCTTGACACCGCCGCTGTTGGGAATGCCCAGGTTCTGGAACCATTCACCGCCGTTACGCATAATGGCCGGAATCGATGACAGGGTTTCGGTGTTGTTAATGGTGGTGGGCTTGCCGTACAGACCGAAGTTTGC
>JAJRTD010000265.1 GCA_024278435.1 Gammaproteobacteria bacterium
AGAGCTGGAGCGTGAACTCGGTATCAGCAACTCGATCAAGCTGGCTTCCAATGAAAACCCGCTGGGACCCAGTCCGCTGGCACTGCAGGCAATCGCCGAATACTCATCGCATATTAACTACTACCCGGATGGCGGCGGTTTTGCGCTGAGCAATAAACTGGCGGAAAAGCACCGGCTGGATGCCAGCCAGGTGACGCTGGGTAATGGCTCCAACGATATACTTGAACTGGTAACGCGGGCGTTTTTAACGCCGCAGCATTCGGCCGTGTTTTCAGAATATTCCTTTGCCGTTTATCCCATCGTGGTGCAGGCCGTTGGTGCCAAGGCCAATATCGCCAAAGCCTATGCCGAGGGCCATGCAAGCATGCCACTGGGGCATGACCCGGAAGCCATTGTTGCTCAGATTGAAGACAGTACCCGTATTGTCTTTATCGCCAACCCGAACAACCCGACGGGTACCTGGTTGCCGCCGGCTGCGCTGGAAGCACTGTTCGCCAGGATCCCGCAGGATGTGATTATTGTGCTGGACCTGGCCTATACCGAATACATGGATGAAGCGAATAAACCGCCGGTCAAACAGTGGTTAAAACAGTTTCCTAATTTGCTGGTAACGCAAACTTTTTCCAAGGTTTATGCACTGGCCGGGCTGCGCATCGGCTACTCGCTGTCCAGTCCGGAGATTGCCGATATTCTGAACCGGGTACGGCAGCCGTTTAATACCAATATGCTGGCACAGGCGGCAGCAATTGCCTCGCTGGATGATATTGAGCATGTCAGCAAAAGCGTTGAAATGAACAATACCGGCAAGGCTTTTTTGCAAAATGCTTTTACTGATATGGGCTTGTCTTATTTACCGACCATGGGTAATTTTATCTCGGTGAACGTGAAGCAGGATGGTGCTGTGCTGTACCAGAAGCTGCTGGAGCAGGGCGTGATTGTGCGGCCGGTGGCAAATTATGCCATGCCGCAGTATTTGCGTATTACCATTGGTACACAGCCGCAAAATGAGCGTTTTATTGAAACGCTCAAGCGTTGCCTGTAAATTGTAGGAGCGAATAAATTCGCACCTACCAATGCAGCCCCGCAGGGCTTTTACAAGAATGTAGATCTTAGGGTGCCGCAGGAGTGGTTACCGAGTAAAGCATAGGGATATGCTGAATAATCTGTTCCGCTCTTCCGGCATAAGCAGACTTGGCAGGCATAAAACAAAAAAATCCATGACAGCAATTATCAATAATCTATGTGTAATCGGTACCGGCCTGATCGGTGGTTCGCTGTGCCTGTCATTAAAACAGGCCGGTGCCTGTAAGCATATTACCGGTGCCGGGCGCAGTGAACAGACCCTGCAAAAAGCTGAACAGCTGAACATTATTGATGACTACAAAACTGATATTGCAAAGGCGGTAAAAGATGCCGATGTTGTTTTTGTTTCCGTGCCGCTGGGCGCCATGCAAAGTGTATTTGAGCAGATAGCAAAAGGTCTGCAGAAAGCCGGTAACAGCAAAGCCATTATCACCGATGCCGGCAGTTCCAAGCAGCAGGTTTTACAGCTGGCTGAAAAAATATTTCCTGACCATGGCCGGCGCTTTGTTGCCGGGCACCCCATTGCCGGTACCGAAAACAGTGGCCCGGAAGCGGCGTTTGCCGATCTGTATAAAAACCGCCGGGTTATTTTAACGCCGACTGCAAACACCGATACTGATGCTGTCGAGCGGGTAACGAGCCTGTGGCAGCAAACCGGTGCCAGCGTGGAAACCATGGACGCACAGCACCATGACAAGGTGCTGGCGGCGACCAGTCATCTACCTCATTTGCTGGCTTTCGGCCTGGTGCACTGCCTGGAAAACATGGAGGATATCGAGGACGTATTTCGTTTTGCAGCCGGCGGCTTTCGTGACGTTACCCGTATCGCTTCCAGCGACCCGGTGATGTGGCGCGATATCTGCCTGAATAACCGTGAACCGATTCTTGATATGCTGCAGCGTTACAGAGTGGAGATGGATATGCTGTATAATGCGCTGCAGTCGTCTGATGGCGAAAAGCTGAAAGAAGTTTTTGAACACGCCAAGCAGACCCGGGACAAATTTACTCATTAATTTTTTCCGCAAATAAACGCAAATAAACGCAGTGTGTTTTGTCATTCTGAGCCTGCAGCGGGTGCGGTGCCACAAGGTTCCCCGGCTTCGCCCGGAACGACAAACTGAAACCAGTGTTTATTCGCGCTCGCTTGTGGATGAATAACACTGAACAACAATCATGAAATACACCGTAAAAGCCGGCCATAATACAACAGCTCTCAAAGGCTCAATCCGCGTACCCGGCGACAAATCCATTTCCCACCGTTCCATTATGTTTGCTTCCATCGCTGAAGGCACCAGCCACATCAGCGGTTTCCTGGAAGGTGAGGACAGCCTGAATACCCTGCGCTCGTTTCAGGCCATGGGTGTAAAAATCGAAGGCCCGACTGACGGCAGGGTGGTTATTCACGGTGTCGGCATGAATGGCCTGCAGGCACCGGCGCATGCACTGGATCTGGGCAACTCCGGTACCTCAATGCGTTTGCTTGCCGGCCTGCTGGCCGGGCAGCAGAGTGATGTCGAGCTAAGCGGCGATGTTTCACTGTCAAAACGGCCGATGAAGCGGGTGACCGACCCGCTGGCACAAATGGGTGCAGTGGTGGAAACCGCAGAGGGTGGCAGGCCGCCGCTTAAAATAAAGGGCGGCCAGAAGCT
>JAJRTD010000019.1 GCA_024278435.1 Gammaproteobacteria bacterium
GGCTGAAATTGTATTTAAAGCGTAACCGCGAACGCACGGTTGCCGCCAGCGGGTCATTCCAGGTACGGCTCAGGTCTTTTATTTCGACCAGCGCCGGATCGGTTAAACCGCCGGCGCCTCCGGTGGTAACAATGTGAATCTTGTTGCGCTTGCAGCAGTAAATCATGGCTGCTTTATATTTGATACTGTCAATGGCATCGATCACACCATCGTAGCCCCGCTCAAGAATGTCACGCAAATTATCATCATCTATATACTGGTTGATAATATTCACTTCGCAATCAGCATTGATCTGTTTAATACGCTGCGCCATCACCCGGGTTTTAATTTTACCCAGGGTCGAATCCAGGGTATGAATCTGCCGATTCATATTACTATTGGAAATAGTATCGCCATCGACCAGCGTCAGCCGGCCGACGCCACTACGGGCCAGCGCCTCTACCGCCCATGAGCCCACACCGCCGATACCCACTACACAGATATGGCTGCTGCGTATTTTGTGTAACACCTCATCACCGTAAAGCCGTGACAGGCTACCGAATTTTTCTTCAAAATCACTCATTCAAAAGCATCATTATAAGTTTTATGTTGGCAGTAAATAAAAACACAAAGCCCCCTGTCATCCTGAACGTAACGTAGTGAAGTCGAAGGATCTTAAATTTTATACGCAGTAGCAACGCATAAAAAAATCCTTCGCTATCGCCAAAAATGGCCGTTTTTTAGTTTTTTCTGCCAACTAATTACTGCAAACTGCCAACTTTCTTTTAAGGTAAAATACTCACTTTCAAAAAAAGTCCGCACATGAGTTCAACAAAAACATCGCACAAGGTCGGTTTTGTCAGCCTGGGTTGCCCCAAGGCAACGGTCGACTCGGAGCATATTCTCACACAACTTCGCGCCGAAGGTTACAATATTGTGCCCAGTTATGAGGATGCGGACCTCGTGGTGATCAATACCTGCGGCTTTATTGACGCCGCTGTAGAAGAATCACTGGACGCCATCGGCGAAGCCCTGAATGAAAACGGCAAGGTCATTGTCACCGGCTGCCTGGGCGCAAAGGGCGATGTTGTTATAAAGAATCACCCGGACGTACTGGCGGTCACCGGCCCCCATGCCACCGGGGAAGTGATGCAGGCAATTCATCAACACCTGCCGGCAGAGCACGACCCGTTTATCGACCTGGTACCACCACAGGGCATTCGCCTCACCCCGAAACACTATGCCTACCTGAAAATTTCCGAAGGCTGCAACCATCACTGCACCTTCTGCATTATTCCGGACCTGCGCGGCAAGCTGGTCAGCCGGCCGGTCAATGATGTGCTGAGCGAGGCCGAACGCCTGGCGGCTGCGGGCGTCAAGGAACTGCTGGTGGTTTCACAGGATACCAGCGCCTATGGCGTGGACGTGAAATACAAAACCGAGTTTTACAATGGCATGCCGGTAAAGACCCGGATGACTGAATTGTGTGAAGCCCTGAGCCGTTTCGGCATCTGGGTGCGACTGCATTATGTTTACCCCTACCCGCACGTCAATGAAGTCATCCCGCTGATGGCTGAAGGCAAAATCCTGCCCTACCTCGATATTCCTTTTCAGCATGCCAGCCCGAAAATCCTGAAAGCCATGAAACGCCCGGCGTCATCTGAAAACACCCTGGAACGTATCCGGCAGTGGCGTGAAATCTGTCCGGACATCACCATTCGCAGTACCTTTATTGCCGGTTTTCCCGGGGAAACCGAGGAAGATTTTGAACAGCTGCTGGACTTTCTCGACCAGGCCCAGCTCGACCGTGTCGGCTGCTTTGCCTACTCGGATGTCGACGGTGCCAGAGCCAATGCATTGCCCGGCGCCATACCCGAAGAAGTCAAACAGCAACGTGTACAGCGTTTTATGGAAAAACAGGCCGCAATCAGCGCTGCAAAACTAAAACAGAATATCGGCAGGACCCGCGCTGTCATTATTGATGCTGTTGCCGGCGAGCCGGGCGACAGTATTATTGCCCGTACCACCTCCGATGCGCCGGACATTGACGGCCTGGTTTATGTCGATGCCGCTGCAGACAACAACTGCCAGGTGGGCGATATCATAGAGGTGACCATTACGGATACCGATGATTATGATATGTGGGCAGTAACGGCAATGAAAAATGAAAAATGAAAAATGAAAAATACTTTAAAACCGTGGATGGTTTTATGCAACCGGTGACAATCGAATTTATTTCATTAATATCAATTAGTTAAGAACGGTCGGCTGGACATGGTTCGGGCACTGGAAGTGTTCTGTTTTAGTGCTTAAAAACTCTAAACGTTCGGTGCTATACTAATGGCGTTTATTGCACTTATTGCAAACTAAACTAAAAACTATGGTCGAAACCACGATTGATGAAAAGGTCGGTGCGGCAACCATCGTACTCCGGCCCAACAACTCAGCCAGCTGGCAAACCAATTTGATTCTGGTCGGCGTGGTGGCGTTTATTCTGCTGTGCGTATCCATCTATTTTGCACTGAAAAGCCTGTGGCTGATCTTCCCCTTTGCCGGCCTGGAAATTGTGGTGCTGCTTGTATCAATCTATTTACGGGTTCGCTCCAATAACAGCACGGAAGTGATTACCTTTGATAAAACTACGGTGCTGGTGGAACGCGGTTGTCATTTCGCTGAAAAACGCTGGAAATACCAGCGCGCCTGGGCCAAGATCTTTGTTAAAAACCCGGCGTTTTACGGCCACCCGAAAAAGATTTTTATTCGATCCCACGGCAAGGAACTGGAGCTCGGCTCTTTTCTGAACAACCAGGATAAAGAAATCCTTATAAAAGACCTGAAAAATATTGTTTACGCCTAATCAA
>JAJRTD010000266.1 GCA_024278435.1 Gammaproteobacteria bacterium
TATACACTGTCTGAAACCGGGCTATTATAGACAAATCTGGTATCAAAACATAATGCTTTCCCAGGCGCTGTTATAGACTCTATCTCATTGAAAGTATTGTGTTTTATTTTCCATGCACCACTCGCAGGTTAACCGCCATCCGGTCCAGTCAGCGTTGAAACAGCGCTATAACCGCCGCCAACCGGCCTATGATTAACCTGTTTTCTTACACTCCGCGTCAAAGCCAGCCGTCCGAACCATTCATAAGCGCTACACTCACACCCCGAAACCGTTTTAACTTGTTGAATTTATTATCTCCGCTTTTATCTGGCACAACTTGTGCAGTATATTTTGCAGACACGAAAGTGTAAAATGCTGAAAATTAAACGAGAAGAAAATGAAATTGTTTCAAATAACAAATTACCTATTGGTTCGGCTTTTAATTGCCGCCCTGTGTGCAGGCTTTACCGGCATAGCAGGCGCAGCAACGGATGACAGTGACACTTCAGCCACCGCCTATGTAGATTCCATTCATAAATGGGGCGCCTGGGAGCTGGATATAGAACCGGCCGCCGGCGGCCTGCAGGCACCCGGCAATCAACCGATGCTGGCACGCAACAGCAAGGTTAACCTGCGCACCAACAGTATTGCTGCGCTGGCACCAACCGCCCCTGCTACAGTAATTACCCGGGCACCAGCACCTGTAATACCACCAGTAACCGCACCTGTCAGGCCGCCAGCACCAGTAACCCCACCGGTAACATTTGCACCGAGCGGCTCAGTAACGGGGCAAACATTTTTACCCCCTGCCTCACCTAATATTTTTCCTGTCAGCAATACTGCTAAATAACTGAAGCCTATTTACTTAATATGAGCACAACCATGAAACAGCTACTTCTGAGCATAATCATCACCGCCTTATCAGCAACTGCACACGCTGCCAGCATTACGGTTGCCGACCAGTTCCTGGGTTCAAGCGGCAACTTTACCACGTCACCGACAGGCTCGGATCTCACTCAGGCTGAACTCGGGAACATTGTCACCGCAGATGCCGGCTTATTTGTTATGAGCAATGATGATACGGCTTCCATCGACCTTGGTTTCAGCAGCCCGGTGTTCACTGTTGCTGATGCTGACCTGGTTATTTACACCATCGGCAATGACTACAATTTCCAGCTGCAGGTATTCGATAGCAATCAAACAATGATCAGCAACTACCTTTACAACGTACCCGGCGACGGAAGCGCAACGCTTAGGGACAGCAATAACAACCCCTTATGCGCGTATATATCTGCCGATACCTGCTCACCGCTCTCATCGACTGCGATTAATCTGTTTAATAATGAAACCAGCCCGTTCGCTATTGCGGATGGCACAGAAATCAGCATGATCCGCCTGTTTTTCGGTACCAATTCAAATTTCAAATCCGGTACTGTCGACCCGCGCTTCTCGCTTGCCGCTGCAGTCTATTCATCTACACCGGCTACCGTTGTGCCACTACCATTACCTATTATCCTGTTTGGTTCCGGCCTGGGTCTGCTGGGCTGGATAGGCCGTCGCAAAGCAGCCTGATAGAACGCACATTACCCGTTATGCAAAAAGCAGCCTGGAGGCTGCTTTTTTATGCAATGCCCTTATTCGGGTAAAACCGGTGAACAATTGATATAATTGCTTTTTTTATCTTCCGCTTACACCCTATGTCACAACAACGCAAAGCCGTCGCCCTGATCTCCGGCGGCCTCGATTCTTTACTTGCCGCAAAACTGCTGCTCGACCAGGGCATCCATGTCGAGGGCATTAACTTCTATACCGGCTTTTGCGTCGAGGGCCATACCCATGCCATCCGCAAAAAAGACAAGGCCAAACCCAAGCGCAATAACGCCCTGTGGAGCGCCGAGCAACTGGGCATCAAGCTGCACATCATCGACATTATCGAGGAATACAAGGACGTATTAATCAACCCCAAACACGGCTACGGCGCCAATATGAACCCCTGCCTGGACTGCAAGATCTTTATGGTCAGCAAGGCAAAACAGTGGATGGAAGAAAACGGTTTCGACTTTATTATTACCGGCGAAGTCATGGGCCAGCGGCCGATGTCACAGCGCAAGGATCTGCTGCCGGTGGTGGTTCGTGAATCCGGCGCCGATGACCGCCTGTTGCGGCCGCTATGTGCAAAAAACCTGGCCGCCACCCTGCCGGAACGCGAAGGCTGGGTCGACCGTGAAAAGCTGAAGGACTTCAGCGGCCGCAACCGCAAACCACAGATGGCACTGGCGGCCGAATTCGGTTTCGAGGATTATGCCACGCCCGCGGGTGGCTGCTGTTTCCTGACCGACAAGAACTATTCCGACAAGCTGGTTGATTTATGGCAGGCGAGAAATAAAAAGGAATACGAACTCGATGACATTATGCTGCTGAAAGTCGGCCGCCACTTACGCCCGGCGCCACATTACAAACTGATTGTCAGCCGTGAAGAAGGCGAGAACAAATTTCTTAAGGGCTACAAAAAACAGTTTTCCAGCATTGAACTGACCAGCCACAACGGGCCGCTGACCCTGGTTGACGGCAAGCTCAGTGATGAAGATTTTAAAATGGCATCGCGCATTGCGGCACGCTTCAGCCAGGGGCGCGATGCGGACATGGTAACGGTGAAAATCACCGGTCCCGAAGGCAATGAAAAGACCATCGAGGTTCCACCCATGCCGGCCTCTGAAATCAAACAGGAGTGGTATATTTAAACCAGCGCCTTAACTGTGAACATTAACCTTGAAAGAACAGGTACAATAAGTTTTAAAAATCTGACATAGCTTTTATTTACGTTATTCGCGAACCAGATTGCTTTTCTCACCAACTCCCGAACCGGTCGGTAACCCATGAGCCATTACACCTTAGATGCACGCAATTCTCTCTGTCCGATGCCGGTGATTAAAACCCAGAACAAAATTGCCGAGCTGCAGCCCGGCGATCTGCTGGAAGTGGTCTGCACCGATCCCGGGGCGCTGAACGATATCCCGGCCTGGTGCCGTATCAACGGCCACCGGGTAAAAGAAACCAGCGAAAAAGGTGACGAGGTGGCTATCGTAATTGAGATTAATGCAGGGTAACCAGCGGCTCAAGAAAACGGTTGGAGATAAAGTACTCGCTGCCGGCACAAACCCGCACTACTGAAATACCGTGTTCACTGACCCGTTTCAGTTCAACGATCTGGCCGGTGTGCTTGATTCTTGCCTTTGCTCCCTGCCTGAGCGTTTCCACAGAGATATAGTTACTTTCCAGTTGCTCAAGACTTTTCATATTCCACTTCCTTTTTAAAACTGACTATCAATA
>JAJRTD010000267.1 GCA_024278435.1 Gammaproteobacteria bacterium
AATCAATGGGTGAAAAACCACTATGTTCAAAACAACGCTGACATCCATCATCTGCAGCTCGTTACTGTTTTTTGTTTTCCAGTCGGCTGCCATGGCCGGTGCCTATATCGGCGTATATAAATGGGTGGATAAAAACGGTGTTGTGCATTACGGCCAGCAACCCGGCAGCAGCGACGCCGAACAGGTCAGGGTACGTACCGATGAAACGGTAAATACCCGCAAGATCAATCTGGATAGTGATAAGGACAAAGATGGTGGCAGCGGCCAGGCTGAAAAACAACCGGCCAAACCTGCCGAACCCAAAATATCCAAAAAAGAAAAACGCCGCCTGTGCGAGGAAGCCAGACATGATATTACCGCTATTAACAGTCGCGGTCGCATGCGCGAAATCAATGAAAAAGGCGAGTATATTTACCTTCCTGATGAAGAAAAACAAAAGCGTCTGAAAGCGGCGCAGATAAAACAGCGTAAATACTGCCGCTAGGGAACAGCCGAAAACAGGCTGCATTCTGGAAAAAACGAGGTTAAAGCAATGCCCTTACTGGAAATAAGCACCAATACAAGCATTGATAATGCAGCCGACATCGCCGTGCGGGCATCCGCATTGACCGCAGAAATGCTTGGCAAACCGGAAAGCTATGTCATGGTAAAAATCCAGCCGCAACAGATACTACTCTTCGCCGGCAGCAATGAGCCCGCCGCTCACGTCAAGTTAAAAAGCCTGGGCCTGCCGGAAAACGCAACCGCAGGGTTTTCCTCTGCCATCTGCAACTTCATCAGTGAACAGCTCAATATCAACAGCGCACGGGTTTATATTGAATTCGCCAGCCCGCAACGCCATATGTGGGGCTGGGACCAGACAACCTTCTAGACGGCCGATCCTGAGTCACAGCTTGCGGCTACCTGCCTGCCGGGGCTATTCCCGCTGGCCGCATAATAAAAACCGAATTAAGCTGAAAACCAGCGTCACATATTGCCCAGTAATTGCTAAAATGCGCCCATTCTACTGAGTGTACCCAATATGTATTTATCAAAATTTCAAATCACCACCTTAAAAGAAACACCCGCGGACGCAGAAATCGCCAGCCACCGGTTGATGTTACGTGCCGGCCTGATCCGCAAGCTGGCTTCCGGCCTGTATAACTGGTTACCCCTTGGCCTGCGCGTTATGCGCAAGGTCGAAAACATCGTTCGTGAAGAAATGAATAACAGCGGTGCACTGGAGGTTCTTATGCCAGCGGTACAGCCCGCTGAACTATGGCAGGAATCCGGCCGCTGGGAACAGTATGGCCCTGAACTATTACGCTTCAAGGACCGTCATGGCAGGGAGTTCTGTTTCGGCCCCACCCACGAAGAGATCATTACCGACCTTGCCCGCAAACAACTGTCCAGCTACAAGCAGCTGCCGATAACCTATTACCAGATCCAGACCAAGTTTCGTGACGAGGTACGCCCGCGTTTTGGTGTAATGCGCTCACGCGAATTTATAATGAAAGACGCCTACTCGTTTCACCTGGACGAAGCCAGCCTGCAACAAACCTACGATATCATGTACCAGGCCTACTGCCGCATCTTCACCCGCCTCGGTCTTGAATTTCGTGCGGTAATGGCCGACAGCGGCTCGATCGGCGGTAACAGCTCACACGAGTTCCATGTTCTGGCAGACTCCGGCGAAGACGCCATTGCCTTTTCCAGCGACAGTGACTACGCGGCAAACGTCGAAAAAGCCGAAACCCTGCCTGCCAGTGAACCACGCCCGGCTCCCACGGCGGAAAAAACCACAGTTGATACGCCGGAGCAGCACAGCATCGAAGAAGTCAGCCAGTTTCTTTCGGTGAATCCATCACAGTGCCTGAAAACCCTGCTGGTTGCCGGCAGCAAGGAAAACAGCGTGGTTGCCCTGGTGTTACGCGGCGACCATGAGCTCAATGAAGTCAAGGCTGAACACCTTGCCGATGTGGCTTCCCCGCTGTGCTTTGCCAGCGATGAGCAGATCAGACAGGTTGCCGGCTGCAGCGCCGGATCGCTGGGACCGGTGGGCCTTGAAATCAAAATCATTGCTGACTATGCCGCCCTGCAATGCGCCGATTTTGTCTGCGGCGCAAACATCGACGGCAAGCACCTGACCGGCGTGAACTGGGAGCGTGACTGCCCGCTGCCCGAAGCGGCGGATCTAAGAAATATCGTAGCCGGCGACCCCAGCCCTGACGGCAAGGGAACGCTGTCCATTGTCCGCGGCATTGAAGTCGGCCATATTTTCCAGCTGGGCAAAAAATATTCTGAAGCAATGAACGATACGGTGCTTGATGAAAACGGCAAGGCCAGCACCATGACCATGGGCTGTTACGGTATCGGCGTCAGTCGCATCGTGGCCGCCGCCATTGAGCAGAACCACGATGACAACGGCATAATCTGGCCCCCCGGCCTGGCCCCGTTTGATGTCGCCATTGCACCGATTAACATGCAGAAGTCCGAGGCCGTCAGTGAAACGGCCATCAAGCTGCATGATGAACTCACCGCGGCCGGCCTGGATGTTCTGCTCTATGACGAGAAAGCCCGTTTAGGCGGCATGCTGGCCGACCTGGATTTAATTGGCATCCCCCACCGCTTGGTTATTGGTGACCGCGGGCTCAAGGAAAACAAGGTGGAATACAAAAAACGCGATGCTGAAGAAAGCCAGGATATTGCGGTAGATGCCATCGTTGACTTCTTGTCCGCAAATGAACGCGAATAAACAGAAATAAAAGCCCGTTTTCCACGGGTGGCCACAGATAAAACTTCTTGTCACCCTGCTTACAACCGTGCCTGATCTGCTTTATCGATAAATATATCGTTTTTTATATTTGCGTTTATTTGCGGAAAAACGGGCTTTTTTGTATATATTTAGTACATGATCAAATACTTAATTCTTCCACTGTTTCTATTTATCTGTAGCACACTGGCAACCACTCCAGCATTCGCCGACAGCGACGCCGTTGACCCGGAGCTTCGCCGGTTATTAAGCAATGCCATTAACTCGGCAGAAAGTTTTGATGACCGTTTTCACGCCGAAGTCTGGTTGCTTGATATGTCCAACCGTTTGCAACGCTATGTCAAGGACGAGGAATTGCGTTTAAACCTGCTCAAGCATATTCACCACGAAGCCACAAAAGCAGACCTGCAGCCGGAGCTGGTACTGGCCCTGATTGAAGTGGAAAGCCATTTCGACAGTTACGCCATCTCCAAATCCGGCGCCCAGGGCCTGATGCAGATCATGCCCTTCTGGCTGGATGAAATCGGCCGCCCCGATGACAACCTGATTGAAATAAAAACCAACCTCAGGATGGGATGCACCATTTTAAAATATTATATGGACATGGAAAAAAATGATTTACACAAGGCGCTGGCAAGATACAATGGCAGTCGTGGCTCCAGAGTGTACAGCAACAAGGTACTACTGGCGTTACGTGAGCACTGGTATAAATCCTGATTAATATAAACGCATGACTGAAAATAACTGGCGACAGGTTCTCCCCGACCTTAACGAACCAACTGACGGCATGATCTGCCAGCTACTGGACGATGCCAGTATTATTTCACTGGAAGCCAACAGCACCGTGTTCCAGTACGGTGACGAATGCAATAATTACCTGATTCTGCTGCAGGGCAGGATCAAGGTCTTTACCCGCGCCGAGAATGGCCGTGAAATTCTTCTCTACCGTTTATCACAGGGAGACTCCTGCGTATTAACAACGTCCTGCCTGTTTGGTAACAGAAACTACCCGGCTGAAGGCAAAACCGAAACCGCGGTAACCGCCCTGGCCATTTCTGCTGATCGCTTTAACCAGGCACTGCAACAATCAGCGGTATTCAGAGAACTGGTGTTTTCTGCTTTTTCATTACATTTAAGCGACCTGATCAGCCTGGTCGAGGAAGTCGCTTTTGGCAAGCTGGATTTAAGACTGGCAAAATACCTGTTAAACCAGTGTGATAGTGAAGACACCCTGGTTTCCACACATCATAACATCGCAACAGAACTTGGAAGCGCACGCGAAGTCATCAGCCGTCAGTTAAAAGAATTTGAATCAAAAGGCATGATCACAATCAATCGCGGCCGGATTAAAATCAATGACAGGGCTGCATTACAGGATTTCTCTGACAATAAATAATAACTGAAAATTTCTGATCAATCCCCCCCCAATGTGACATTGTCACTGACGTTTGTACCGCAAATCATTAGCATTGCTTTTTTATTAATTAAACAGGGGTGTGTACCATGTGCAATGTTGGCGGAATTGATCGTATTGTGCGGATAGTTTTAGGTCTGTTTTTAATCAGTCTGGTATTTTTTGGTGAATCGATTATTGGCCAGAATACGGTATGGGGATGGGTTGGCGTTATTCCACTGGCAACCGGGCTGTTTAGGTTCTGCCCACTATACTCAATCATTGGCCTCAAAACCTGCTCATCAAAATAGTTTTATCACAGCTGTCCCGTTAACTACTTCTATTTCAGCATGATATCCAGCAATAGATGATTGTACTGGTTACTACTGTCATATTAGGGATGCTCTGAATAAGTCCTTATTTGTCATCCTGAGCGAAGTCGAAGGATCTTATACCACTGTGCAATCAGATATTTACGGAGCATAAGATTCTTCGCTGCGCTCTGAATGACACTTATTCAGAGTATCCTTAGACATAAAACCACCGGCACTATATTTTTGTCATCCTGAACGAAGCAGAGCGTAGTTGATATGTACAGAATGTACGGTAGTAGAGTAATGCATGGAGCAATTACCGAAGGATCCTGGTCGCCATATCACAGGGGTTCAA
>JAJRTD010000268.1 GCA_024278435.1 Gammaproteobacteria bacterium
AGTCCGCGAATCACGCGAAACACGCAAATAAAAAGCGTTTCAGTGGCTGTCATTGTCAACGGCAGTAAAAAACCTGCCGGCAGCAATCGATTGCACTGAGCCAGGCCCGGAAGAACAAAATAAAAAAACCGCTTTTTTTTGTCTTTCGCGTGATTCGCAGACTAAAAAGCCTTTCAATATTACAAAAACCACCCCCGTCAGTTATAATTCCCGCCTTCCAGAAAATCCCTAAGGGCTGACTTATGACCGACGCTACTATACGTCCTGTACGACGTGCACTCATCAGTGTATCTGACAAAACCGGTATTATTGAATTTGCCAGAACGCTACATGACCAGGGTGTAGAAATCCTGTCCACCGGCGGTACTGCCAAATTACTTGTTGAGAACATGATCCCGGTAATGGAAGTTTCCAGACATACCGGCTTCCCGGAAATTATGGACGGTCGGGTCAAGACCCTGCACCCGAAAATTCACGGTGGTATTCTCGGCCGCCGTGGCATTGATGATGGCGTGATGAAAGACAACGATATCGCTCCGATTGACCTGGTCGTGGTCAACCTGTACCCGTTTGAGGCCACCGTTGCCAAAGAAGGCTGCAGCCTTGAGGATGCGATTGAAAATATTGATATCGGCGGCCCGGCCATGGTTCGCGCCACCGCCAAAAACCATGCATTTGTCAGCATTATTGTCGATCCTGTCGACTACCCGCGGGTACTGGAAGAGTTACAGAACAATGATGGCGTGGTCAGCGACAGCACCCGCTTCGACCTGGCCGTCAAGGCTTTTGAACACACCTCCAACTATGATGGCATGATAGCCAACTACCTGGGAAGAATCCGTGCCGACGGCTCCATGGATCAGCTGCCACGTACTATCAACCTGCAGTTCAACAAGGCACAGGAAATGCGTTACGGTGAAAATCCGCACCAGCACGCCGCCTTCTACACCGAGAAAAACCCGGCCGAGGCCAGCATCGCAACGGCCAGGCAACTGCAGGGCAAGGAACTGTCCTATAACAATATCGGTGATACCGATGCCGCGCTGGAATGTGTCAAGCAGTTTGATGAAGCAGCCTGCGTCATTGTGAAACACGCCAATCCCTGTGGCGTTTCCATCGGTGACGACATTATGGCAGCCTATGATGCGGCATACAGCACGGATCCGGAGTCGGCTTTTGGCGGCATTATCGCTTTCAACCGTGAACTGGATGAAACCACGGCCAAAGCCATTGTGGAGCGCCAGTTTGTGGAAGTCATTATCGCCCCGTCGGTCAGTGAGGCGGCGATTGCAGCGGTAGCTGAAAAGAAAAACGTGCGCCTGCTGGAATGCGGACAGTGGGGACAAAACAGCCAGCGCCTGGACTTCAAACGGGTCAACGGCGGCCTGCTGGTACAGGATTCCGACCTGCTGCTGTATAACGAACTGAAAGTCGTTACCGAGCGACAGCCAACGGAACAGGAAATGACCGACCTGCTGTTCAGCTGGAAAGTGGCAAAATTTGTTAAATCCAATGCCATTGTCTACGGCAAAAACAATATGACCATCGGTGTCGGCGCCGGCCAGATGAGCCGCATTAACAGCGCCCGCATTGCCGGTATTAAAGCCGAGCATGCCGGACTGCAGGTACCCGGCTCTGTCATGGCGTCTGACGCCTTTTTCCCGTTCCGTGATGGTATTGATGCCGCCCAGCAAGCCGGCATTGTAGCGGTCATCCAGCCCGGCGGCTCAATGCGTGATGAGGAAGTCATCGCGGCAGCCAACGAACACGGCATGGCCATGGTATTTACCGGAATGCGCCATTTCCGCCACTAGTTCGGGCTTGCCGGCAGAGGCACAACCGGGGCATAAAAGACAAGACCGGTTCTAAAATAAGACTTTGATATTTAATATAAAAATCTTATTAAATTCTGTCTGGATTATGATATAAAGAGTCTCATGGAAGAACAAAGACTCGAAGAAAACCGGGTATTAAGAGAGCGCCTTGACCGCCTGCTAAAAGAGGCACGGCGCAATGAGCAGACCCAGTCAACTTTTGACGACTTTTCCCTGTCCGTGGTCGCCGCACAGGGGCCTAAAGAGCTTTTTCAGCTGCTGCTGGAAGAGCAGAAAAAATTCCGCATCGATGAAATCCGCCTGTGCCTGGTCGACCGTTACCACGAAGTCGAGCGCCTGCTCACAGAAAGCTACCAGCACAGCTACCCAGGCTTAAGTTTCATTGATACCGAAACCTGCAACCTGCTGACCGCAGATATCCCCGACTACCCGATACTGGGTTCACGCATTCTCAGCAAGTACCAGTGGTTAATCAGTGTCGAAGAAACCGGAAAATACAAATCCGCTGCCATGCTACCTTTAAAACGCGGCAGCGAAACCATCGGTATCCAGTTGCTACTCAGTGAAGACGAGAACCGTTACACCAAGGACTACGGCACCACATTTCTGCGCAAGCTCGCTGCCATGACAGCCATTTCCATTGAAAACTGCATCAACCGCCAGCGCATACTGGCACTGGGCTACCAGGACGGACTGACCAATGCCTACAACCGGCGTTATTTCGATGAGCATCTGAAACACGAAATTGACCGTTGCGTGCGCAACAAAACTGACCTGGTCTGCCTGTTTATTGATGTTGATTTTTTCAAGCGGATAAACGACAACTATGGTCACCAGGTTGGTGATGCGGTACTGGTCAGGCTGGTCACCCTGATGCAGGAGCAGGTTCGTTCCAGTGATATCGTGGCACGCTACGGTGGCGAGGAATTTGCCATTATTCTACCGGACACCGGCATACAGATTGCCCATGAAATTGCTGAGCGAATACGCAGCCGTGTTGCCAGCCAGAAACTCATTATCAATGACAACACCCTGCACACCACCATTTCTATCGGCCTGGCATCGCTCAGCCAGCTCAAATACCAGGCTGGCATACAGACCAAAGCACAGCGACAGAAAGCCACAGACAACCTTGATCAGCTACTGCTGCAAAAAGCGGATGAAGCCTTATACCAGGCAAAACAGACCGGAAGGAACCAGGTTGTAATCAAAAAGAAAGCCAGTTAAACCCGGGTTCAGAAACGTTTTTCACCACAGAGGCGCAGAGAACGCAAATAAAACCTCTGTGCCCTCCGTGCCTCTGTGGTGAATGATTGTTTCTACTAGATCGGTTTGAGCTCAATAACGGTAAAGTCTTTCACCCGGGTACGAACATTCAGCTTCCAGTCAGCATCAACCAGTTCAAAATACCAGATACCCTTGCTGACAGGCTGGTTAACACGCCCGATATACTGGCCGTCAATACCACGGTTCAGCAGTACAGGGATGTCACTGTTAGCCCGTGTCGCATGCTGCAGATTCAACTGCAGTGTTGCCGGGTAATCCGCAAGCCCACCTTTGTTAAACCGCAGGTTGATCACCTTACTGGTGTTATCAAATTCGATGACCGCACTCAAACCCAGTTCAGCAGCCTTTTGATCACGGAGAATCACACTGTTGATTTCCAGCCCCTGCTTGTAATAATCGTCGGCGACCAGGCCGTCATCCGTATCAATGGCCAGCCAGATCATGACCACACCCATTACCACCGCAGAAAGCGGGATGGAAACCATCATCCACACCAGTGGATAGCTATACCATGGTTTATTATGTTCAGTTAATTGCATATTCGATATCGATTAAAATAATTATTTAAATGCCGGCCCCAGGAAACGCGCTTCTTCGACAACCTTCAGGTCATCATTATCCACAGCACTGAGGGTGAAAGTAATTTCATTGCTTCGTTTTTCCAGATTATAAGCATCGACCTGCACACGCACCGGTAGTTCAACCACTTCCCCAGTATGCACAAATATCACATCCGAGTCCTTCTTCAGAATAAGATCAGGGATGCCTTCTACTGTCAGTTTATAAGCGTGGTCGCGATCATCCATATTTAACAGCTTGATGTTGTAGACATTCTCGATTAAACCCTCGTTGGTC
>JAJRTD010000269.1 GCA_024278435.1 Gammaproteobacteria bacterium
AATATTACTGGTATGAGCCGGGTTCTGTAAGCCGCTTGCTATTGCTGGTTTTACGGCCGGTTTCCTGGCTTTACTGTGCAATAGCAGGACTGCGTCGCCAGCTCTACCAGCTGAAGCTTAAAAAAAGTTACCCGGCAACGGCACCGGTGGTGGTGGTCGGCAATATTGTTGTCGGCGGCAGCGGAAAAACGCCACTGCTGATCTCGCTGTGTGAATACCTGCGCCGCCACGGTTACAAACCGGGCGTGGTGAGCAGGGGCTACGGCGGTAGCTTCACCGGCGTCAGGCAGCTTGCTGAAAATGATTCGGCTGACGTTGTCGGTGATGAGCCATTGATGATCTTCCAGCGAACAGCAATGCCGGTGGTTGTCGGTGCCGACCGGGTCGCTGCAGTCAAATACCTGCTGGACAATAATCCCTGCGATATTGTGCTGTCGGATGATGGCCTGCAGCACTACCGCATGCAAAGAGACCTTGAAATAGCGGTTATCGACGCGCAGCGGGGCCTTGGCAACGGTCTGTGCCTGCCTGCCGGACCACTCAGGGAAAAGCCGGTACGCTTAAACCAGGTCGATCTTGTTGTATACAACGGTGCAGGAGCGCCAGGTACAGACCAGTGTTACTATAAGCTGGCTGTCAATCAACTGGTATCGCTGAACGGGGATAAAACCCGCAGCCTTGAGTCATTCAGGGGGAAACCGGTTCACGCAGTGGCCGGCATCGGCTTCCCTCAGCGTTTTTTTACACAGTTGGCGGAACATGGTTTGACGGTAACCGAACATGCTTTTGCTGATCATCATCACTATCAGCAGCCGGATTTCTCTGACTGGCATACAGAATGTATTATAATGACCGAGAAAGACGCGGTTAAATGCCGGAATCTGTCTCTGCCCGATGCCTGGGTGGTAACGGTGACTGCTGAATTTTCACCCGGCCTTGAATCTTTACTGGATTCAAAGCTATTACCGCTTTTGAAGAAATGAAGAAAAAACTCCAGTCAATACTGGTCTGTCCGTTGTGCAAGGGTCCACTGGTGTACCGTTCAGGACAGAATGAAATGATCTGCAAAAAAGACAAACTGGCCTACCCGGTACGCAATGGCGTGCCGGTATTGCTGGCTATCGATGCCAGAACAATAGCAGACGAAAAATAGAAGGCCCGTAGACTGCCCGCTAAATGCGCCAGCGGGTTTATATACATTACACATACTATTTGATTTACATTTTATGATAAACGATGAATTCAAGGTCATTATACTGGCGATATTCGACCAGCATAACTTTCCCGGAAAAGCCATGGCCGATATCCACGGCAAACCGATGATTCAACACGTCTATGAAAGTGCGGAGAATTCCGGGGCAGCCGAAATCGTTATTGCGACTGATAGCCCGCGTATCGGCATGGCTGCTGAAGAATTCGGCGCCAGTGTTTGCATGATTGTTGATGAAAGCCTCACCGGTATCGCCCGGTTATCGGAAGTTGTCGACAAAATGGGCTGGGGTGATGACAGCGTGGTGGTCAATTTCCCGGCTGATGCACCGCTGACACCCAGTTCCATCATCAAGCAGGTAGCATCAAACCTGATGACCCATGAGGAGGCTGACTGCGCCACCTTGTATTCCATGGTTTCAGCCGAGACCGCGGGAAAACAGTCAACCATCAAGCTGGTCATCGATAATGACAGTTATGTAATGTATTTCAGCCGGCAGCCGATACCGCACCAGGTATCGGATACCTACCAGGTCGCCGAGTACAAATGCTACATCGAGTTAAATGCCTATCGCACAGGTCTGCTGCGAATCTACAGGAACCTGCCGGAAAGTGAACTTGAATGGACCGAATCGGTAGAAGAACTGAAGCTGCTGTACAATGGCATGAAGATTCATGCGGCTGAAGCCAACAACCTGATTGGACAACGCGTAGTCACCGAAGAAGATATAGAAAAGGTAAAAATCCAGATCGCGCCGGGCCGGTAAACTGTTTTACAGCGACCCCTAAGCGACCATTAATCGACAGCAAGCAGAGTAGGCACGCCTTGACAACATCCCATCAATTTTTTGCGACCTGTTCAAAGGGCGTAGAAGACCTTCTGCAAAACGAACTGCAGCAGCAGGACATAAGCCAGACTAAAATACATACGGGTGGCGTATCCTTTAGCGGCGCGATAGAAAATGCCTACAAGGCCTGTTTGTGGTCACGCGTTGCCAGCCGTATCCTGTTGCAGTTAAAGCAGTTTACCATCGCCAATGATGATGAGCTGTACCGTGAAATAATCAGCATCGACTGGTCTGAGCACTTCTCGGAGGACAATACCCTGGCAATTGACTGCTTCAGTTCACACTCACAGCTAACCAACAGTCATTATGCAACGCTGCGTATTAAAGACGCCATTGTTGACCAGTTCGTACAGAACACGCAGTACCGGCCATCGATAGAAAAAAACTGCCCGGATATAAGAATCAATGTCTATCTCAGTGACAGCCAGTGCATGGTCTACCTTGATTTATCCGGTGAAGCCCTGCATAAGCGCGGTTATCGACTGGATGCCGGCAGTGCACCGTTACGTGAAACCCTGGCGGCATCAATGCTGTACCGTGCGAAGTGGCCGGATTTTTATAGCAAAGGCCTGCCTTTTTATGACCCGATGTGCGGCAGTGGAACCCTGATCATTGAAGCGGCGATGATGGCGGCAAATATTGCCCCCGGCCTGTTGCGTGACAGCTTCGGCTTCAGCCGCTGGAAGCAGTTCAACCATGAAGCCTGGCTGCAGATCATCAATGATGCCGAGCAAAAGCAGCAACAGGGTTTACAACAGCTGCCGGAAATATGCGGCAGTGACAGCAGCGAACAACTGGTTGGCATTGCCCGCAAAAACATCAGGCAGGCGGGTTTGTCCACGTATATAAAAGTATCGCTGCAGGATGCAACCGAAGAATTAAAACCCTGTTGCCAGCCACCGGGGTTGATTGTAACCAACCCGCCCTATGGTAAACGTATTGGCCAGGTGCAGGTGCTGCGCACCCTGTATTACCGTTTTGGTAAACAGTTAAAAGCACATTTTAACGGCTGGACGGCCGTCATTATTACCTCCGAACAGGAACTGGCAAGAAGTATCGGTTTACGGGCTTTCCGTAAAAACACCCTGTATAACGGTGCGATAAAATCAACCCTGTACCAGTACCGCATCGATTCACTGCAAAAGCCACCGGCGAAAGCCGGAGAAACGGAACATGCGCAGGCGCAGGATAGCAGCGGAACATCAGAACATGCCCTGATGTTTATCAACCGGCTTAAAAAGAATTATAAACATTTAAAAAAATGGGCGCGTAAAAATAACATCAGCTGTTACCGGGTTTATGACGCGGACATCCCGCAATACGCGGTAGCCATTGATATTTACGAACGCTGGGTTTACGTGCAGGAATACCAGGCGCCAAAAACAGTTGATAAAAACAGGGCGTTCCAGCGTATTAATGATGTTATCGATGCCGTGGCCGATGTACTGGAACGCAAGCAGGAAAACGTAGTTTTAAAAGTCCGTAAAAAACAGGAAGGCAGTTCGCAGTATCAGCGACAGGATAAAAAAGACTATAAACTGACGGTTGTTGAAAACAACCTGAAA
>JAJRTD010000020.1 GCA_024278435.1 Gammaproteobacteria bacterium
GGCCGTCCCTTGCCCCAGGGGGAATCCCAGGAAGGCTCATCCGGTTTTGCCGCTTTCCATAATACAAAGTCCAGCGGATCGTCCTTGTTTTCGTCCACCGCTACCCGTTCACCGGCACGCAGGTCTTCCAGTTTTTTGCCCGACAGTTTGCCGTAACCGGCAAACGTGCTGACGTCATAATACACATCACCCTGCCCATCGCCGGTTCTGGCGGCATAGGCATGACCTTTATCAATCAGGGTCTGGATCATGTCGAT
This sequence comes from Gammaproteobacteria bacterium, assembly GCA_024278435.1. Lineage (GTDB taxonomy): Bacteria > Pseudomonadota > Gammaproteobacteria > SZUA-229 > SZUA-229. The sequence goes on from JAJRTD010000020.1 coordinate 258, forward strand.
GATCTGCTGCATGGAGGCCGTGGCACAGGGCTCCTCGTCCGGTGGCAGCACGCCCAGGGCAGCCGCATCCTGGTGCATGGCCGCGATAAAACGGGTGGTCAGCTCGGAAAAGTCCTCACCGTTTTCATTGGCACGGTTGATGATCTTGTCATCGATATCGGTGATGTTGCGCACATAGGTCACATCGTAACCGCTGTAACGCAGGTAGCGGGTCACCGTGTCGAACACCACCAGTACCCGCGCGTGACCCAGATGACACAGATCATAAACCGTCATACCACAGACATACATTTTCACCTTGCCGGGGGTAATCGGGGTAAAAACTTCTTTTTTTCTGCTCAGACTATTGTGTATTCGTAACATGGGCTCACGCGAAGAATGTGGTTAATGGCCAAAAGATGCGGAATATTAACGGATTAACTCTTGAAGCGCTAACCATTCGACATAACTCAGGGTAAACTACGCGCTTTTCAGTCAAACCGTTTCCGAGTGTATACATGATCAAAGTGTTATTTGTTTGCATGGGCAATATCTGCCGCTCACCCACCGCCGAAGGCGTGTTTCGGCACAAGGTAAAACAGGCCGGCATGGAAGACCGCATCAGCATCGATTCGGCCGGCACCCATGCCTATCATGTCGGCAATCCACCCGACCCGCGCGCCCAGAAAGCAGCCCTGCAACGCAACATTGATCTCAGCGATCAGCGTGCGCGACGGGTCAATGCCGAGGACTTTATTGAGTTTGACTATGTTATTGCCATGGACGAAAGCAACCGCGACGACCTGCTGGCCATCTGCCCGCCGGGTTATGAAGAGCGGGTCTACCTGTTTCTTGAGTTTGCCGGCTGCGCCGAAAACGAAGTGCCTGACCCCTATTATGGCCAGGGCCGGGGATTTGAAATTGTACTCAACCTGGTGGAAGAAGCGGCCGAGGGTTTGTTAACGCATATTAACAACACACATTCATAGGCTTTAAAAGCATTTCACCACAGATTAGGGCAGGATACCCGTAAGTAGAACAACGCAGGAGCAGTTGTCGAGGCACAGAGAGCACAGAGAACAACTATTTATTGTTAACGGCGCCGTAGGCGCCGTTAACAAAAGAAAACTCTGTGCTCTCTGTACCTCTGTGGTAAACAGCTTTTAACTATCGATCCACCGGTGAATTTGCCGGCCGGTTTTCATTGGACGATGGTTGCTTGTCGGCACTGCCACTGCCTTCCGCCGCACTCTTTTTCTCTGCTGCCGGTTTCTTTTCAGCCGCCGGCTTTTTATCGGTTGCCGGTTTTTTTTCTGCAGCCGGTTTTTCGGCCTGAGGCTTTTCAGTCCGCGGTTTATCAGTCACGGGTTTATCCGCTGCAGATTTATCTGCTTTGGGTCGCTCGGTTTTCGGCTTGTCAGCGGCCGGCTTGCTGGCTGAAGCTTTATCTGCGGCAGCCGTTGCTGCTGTTTTAGCCGCTGCCGGTTTTTTATCCGCCGGCGCTTTCTTTTCAGGAGCCGGTGCAGATTCAGCGCTTACATTTTTCTGCACTGCCTCTTTCTGTGTCGTCTCATTGCCCTTTGACTCATTGGCTTTGGAGCGGTTGCCACCACCGCGACGACGGCGGCTACGGCCTGACTGGCCACCGGATCGGGAGGAATCCCTGGTTTTTGCAGCGCCGTCCTGTTTGGCGCCGCCACCCTGGGACTGCTTACCGGCAGATGCCCTGGCTGCATCCTGTGTATTATCCTGTTTACGGCCGCGGTTGCGGTTACGGTTACGTCCCTGGTTACGGCTCTGGCCACGACCCTGGCCGCGGTTCTGGCCACTGCGCTGACCGCGCCCCCTGCCACCGGACCTGGTTTTTGCCGCCGGTTTTTTCGGCTCAATCACTTCTTCCTTGTCACCGCTGAAAATGGAAACAAGCTTGCCCAGCAAACCGGTTGATTTCGTTTTTTCTTCAACCACTGGCGCTTTGGCCTGTGGTTTGGGCCGATCCCCGGGTGAGATGGAACTGACCGCGGCCTGCTCCGGCTGTATGGGTTTTTCCCGGGTCACATCGACATTGTACTGGTCATCTTTTTCAGCACGCTGGTAACTGGCGGTTGTATCATTCTCGTCGTGCTCGCTTTTACGAACACGCTCGACTTTATATTGCGGGGTTTCCAGTGTCGGGTTGGCCACAATCAGCACATGAATACCGGCCTGTTTTTCAATTTCCAGTATTGCCTGGCGTTTCTCATTGAGCATATAGGTAGCGACATCAATCGGCACCTGTATATCAACCCGGGCGGTGCCGGTTTTCAGGGCTTCTTCTTCAAGTATGCGCACCAGTGATAATGACAGTGACTCAACGGTACGGATGGTGCCCTGACCGTTACAGCGCGGACAGACTATCTGGGTGGATTCACCTAGTGAGGGTTTGAGGCGCTGACGTGACATTTCCAGCAGGCCAAAACGTGAGATACGGCCGATCTGCACCCTGGCACGATCCAGCTGCACCGCGTCATTGAGACGGTTTTCAACCGAGCGCTGGTTGCGATTGTTCATCATATCAATGAAATCGATTACCACCAGGCCACCGAGGTCACGTAAACGTAACTGGCGGGCGATTTCATCGGCCGCTTCCAGGTTGGTATTGGTGGCGGTTTCTTCGATATCGCCGCCCTTGGTTGCACGGGCAGAGTTGATATCAATGGAAATCAACGCTTCGGTATGGTCAATAACAATGGCGCCACCGGAAGGCAACGTCACTTCACGGCGATAAGCCGATTCAATCTGGTTCTCAACCTGGAAACGGTTAAACAAGGGCACGGTGTCATCGTAATACTTGATTTTATGTATGCTGTTGGGCATTACCTGCTGTACAAAATCGATGGCAGCATCGTAAACCTCTCTGGAATCGATCAGTACTTCGCTGATATCGCTTCTGAAATAATCGCGCAGCGCACGGGTACTGACATCACTTTCCTGGTAGATCAGGAACGGTGACGGGCGTTCTGCAGCGGCCTTTTCAAAAGCCGACCACAGTTGCAACAGGTAATCCAGGTCCCACTGCAGCTCTTCAGAGCTGCGGCCGACACCGGCAGTGCGCACGATCAAGCCCATGCCATCGGGTACCTTCAGCTGGCTTAAGGCTTCGCGGATAAGGTTGCGGTCTTCACCCTCGATGCGGCGGGAAACACCACCGGCACGGGGATTATTCGGCATCAGCACCAGGTAACGCCCGGCCAGGCTGATAAAGGTGGTTAAGGCCGCACCCTTGTTACCGCGTTCTTCTTTTTCCACCTGGACAATGACTTCCTGTCCTTCTTTAATGGCGGTACGGATATCGGGACGGCCAGATTGCTGCTGTGCTTCTTCGGTGAAGTACATGCGGGCAACTTCCTTGAACGGCAGGAAGCCGTGGCGCTCAGCGCCGTAATCAACAAAACAAGCCTCAAGGCTGGGTTCGACGCGGGTAATTTTACCTTTGTAGACGTTGGATTTTTTCTGTTCCCGAGACGGGACCTCTACGTCCAGATCGTAAAGTTGCTGACCATCGACCATGGCGACGCGAACTTCTTCTTTCTGGACTGCATTGATAAGAATTCTCTTCATTTGCAGTTAAACCTGTTGTTAAACCCGCTTTTAAACCACTGTTAACGTCTCGTTCTTTACCCTGTTTCAGGGTGCGAGCGGCGTACTGCAATGCACAGAAAAAAATTAATAGCGTCCACATAAAAAATGCGGACTCTGGCAGAGTAACAGTATTATTGAGGTTGAAAATCGGGGAAATCATTAATCGTAAATTGTTTTTCTAGTTAATTCATAGCTGCCGGCTGTCATAAACGACAAAAAAGCAGATATGTAAAATCAGTTTATTACCTGGAGCAGCAGAATTATCTCTGTATCGAAATAGTTGTATCTGGTTGCCATATTCGGTGATATTGCAGCAATCGCGCTGCCTTGATGACCTTTCATCAAGCTTATAGTCCTTTATTAATGCCTGTTATTTTGTTTTGATTACGGCGAAATTCCTGACATATACAGTAACTTGTGCTGGTATATGCAGCATCAAGTCTGTCAAAATGCATGCCTTTGGTCAACTTTATTTGAACATCGTTCCCTGAGCACCCCATCACCAGCCACTGACGAACGACAAAAGGCCAACGACTTTTATATATGCAGATAAACAAAAACAGCGCCAGCCAGATTACCATCAGCGACAGCCAGACCGGCCAGCGTATCGATAATTTTCTGCTCAAGCATTTAAAAGGCGTACCCAGGAGCCATATTTATCGCCTGCTGCGCAGCGGCCAGGTACGCATCAACAGTGGCCGCAAAAAACCGCATTACAAGTTACAGGCCGGAGACATTCTGCGCCTGCCCCCGGTCCACATCAACGAAGATGAAAACAGCCCGGTGCCGGACAGCGTTCTGCGCAAGCTGGAAAACGCCATTATTTATGAAGACGACGACATCCTCGCCATTAACAAGCCCTCGGGTATCGCCGTACACAAGGGCAGCGGCCTGCGATTCGGCGTCATCGAGGCCTTTCGCCAGATCCGGCCGGAACAGACACTGGAGCTGGTACACCGCCTCGACCGGGAAACCAGCGGCTGCCTGTTGCTGGCAAAAAACCGCCAGCTGCTGGCCTTGCTGCACGAATTATTACGCCATGAAAAAACCACCCATATTGAAAAAACCTACCTCGCCCTGGTCGATGGCTGCTGGCAGGGCGGCAAACGGACGATTGATACCGGCATCAGCAAAATTAAACGTGGCGGTGAACATATTATGCAGATCGATGAAAATGGCGACCGCGCTATCAGCCACTTTGAAGTAGTGGAGGTATTTGATAACGCTGACACCCCGCCCTGCAGCCTGATGAAAATCCGCATTGAAACCGGGCGCACCCACCAGATCCGGGTGCATGCCCTGTATAGCGGCCACCCGATTACCGGCGACAGCAAGTACGGCAATAAAACAGCAAACCAGCAGTTTCGAAAACTGGGCCTGAAACGCCTGTTTCTGCACGCCCAACAGTTGTATTTGCCACTGGCCACCCCCATTACCATAGAGGCGGCACTCAGTGATGAACTGGAAGCGCTGTTAAGCCTGTTACGACAGAACCAATAACCCATCAGTAAAGATAATCAATGAAACAGTTTCCCCTACTCGTTTTTGACTGGGACGGCACCCTGGTTGATTCAATTGAGCGCATTGTCACCAGCCTGCAGTTTGCCAGCAAACAGGCCATCAGTATCGACATCAGCGAAAGCCGGGCCCGGGACGTTATCGGCCTCGGCCTGATGGAAGCCATCCTGAAACTGCACCCGGAATTTAACGAAGCGGCACACAAAGCAGAACTGGATAACATTGCCGATGCCTACCGCCAGCACTACCTTTACCAGAACCCGGTGCCGGCGCCGCTGTTCCCCGGCGTGGAAGAATTACTGGGCGAACTGCAAGGCCAGGGTTATACACTGGCCGTTTCTACCGGCAAAAGCCGCAGCGGCCTGCAGCGCTCAATCGATGAACACCGCATGGCCGGTTATTTCAGCACCACCCGCTGCGCCGGTGAAAACCGATCCAAGCCGCACCCGGAAATGCTGCATGAAATTATCGACGAACTGAACTTTTCAGCCTCGCAGGCACTCATGATAGGTGACAGTGAACACGACATGAAAATGGCGAACAACGCCAATATGCAGTGCATCGGTGTCACCCACGGGGTACACGATGCTGAAACACTGGGCAAATATAATCCTTTAATTTGTTTAGACAATATTACAGAATTATCCGATTACTTGAGCCATAATCCCTAACCATACAGACACAGGATACAAGCAGGAAACCACTATGACTGACAACAACACTTCATGGGAGCGGGAAGTTGTTACCCAACTGGCTGAATCCAGTTTAAAAGAGCAACGCCGTTCCCGTCGCTGGGGCATCTTTTTCAAACTACTGACGTTTGCCTACATCGGCGCCGCCATTTTCATTTTCAGCAGCACCGAAATGTCTAGCGTCAGCAGCAGCGAAAAACATACCGCACTGGTCGACCTTAACGGGGTAATAGCCGATGAAGAAGAAGCCAGTGCTGACAGCATCGTTACCGCCTTGCGCAATGCTTTTGATGACAAGAACAGTGTCGGCGTAATTTTAAGAATCAACAGCCCCGGCGGCTCACCGGTACAGTCCGGTTACATCTATGACGAAATCCGTCGCCTGCGCAAGGAACATCCGGATACGCCGTTATACGCAGTAGTCACTGACATCTGCGCCTCCGGTGGTTATTACATCGCCTCGGCAGCAGACAAGATCTATGCCGACAAGGCCAGTATTGTCGGTTCTATCGGTGTACGCATGGATAACTTCGGCTTTGTCGATGCCATGAAAAAACTGGGCGTGGAGCGCCGCACCCTGACCGCCGGTGAAAACAAGGCGCTGCTGGATCCGTTCCTGCCGGAGAATGAAAAAACCAGGGCACACATGCAGAATATGCTGACTGAAATTCACCAGCAGTTTATCAACTCGGTCAAACAGGGCCGCGGTGACCGCCTGGACACCAGTGTCGAAGGCCTGTTTTCCGGGCTGATCTGGACCGGTGAAAGCGCGGTAAAAATCGGCCTGGTTGATGAACTGGCCAGTGCCAGCTATGTCGCCCGGGAAGTCATCGGTGAAGAAACCATCGTTGACTACACCCTGCAGGAAGATATTCTCGAGCGTTTTGCCAACCAGCTGGGCTCAACCGTAGCGCAGGTAATCAGCACCCGGTTATTCTCCCCGACACCAAGGTAGCACCTCCACCCCCGGAAAAAACGGGCAACATGACATGCATGCTGCCCGTTTTTTTTATGTTATTTCAGTGCTATCCCGTTAACTATTATTGCTTTGGTTTGAAACTGCATTTCATATAACCCCCTGCTGTATATTCTTGTATAAGACATGAAATACACTGTTTAACTATTTTGTCATCCTGAGCGTAACGCAGTGAAGTCGATATGTACAGGATGTACGGTAGTAGAGCAATGCATGGAGCAATTGCCGAAGTATCCTGGGTGCCAGATAATGCGGGGTCAGATCTTTCCACTACGCTACGCTCCGGTCAAGATGACAATATAAAGCGAACGGGACAGCAGTGATGTTGTTTATATTATTCAAAAACAGGCTGTTTTTAATAATATTTTTACTAACATTTATATGTATTGTGATTTTTATGACTAGAATCATTATTCAGAAATATCGTTAATAAAAACAACATAATA
>JAJRTD010000270.1 GCA_024278435.1 Gammaproteobacteria bacterium
CGACCCGGCATCACAAATATCACTGATGAGATCCCGGGTGATCACATTACCCGGACAAAGGGCGACGGCTTTTTCCAGGGTGTTTGCCAGCTCGCGTACATTGCCTGGCCAGCTGTGGTTTTCCAGGCTGGCCATTACATCCGAGGCTATCTGGGTGACATTGCGATTCATTTGTTTGTTGATGCGTGCCAGTAATGCCTGTATCAAATCGACAATATCTTCCCGGCGTTCCCGCAATGGTGGCAGATGGATGGTCACTACACGTAACCGGTAGTAGAGGTCTTCACGGAACAGGCCTTCGCGTACCCGGTCTTCGAGGTTGACATTGGTGGCAGCAATGACCCGTGCGCTGCTTTGTTGTGGTGCTTTGGCTCCCACAGGGGTGAATTCTTTTTCCTGCAAAACCCGTAACAGCTTGGCTTGCATGGTGGGGGAGAGTTCGCCTATTTCATCCAGAAAAATAGTGCCGTTATTAGCCAGGGCAAATTTGCCGGGCTGTCGGCTCACCGCTCCGGTAAAGGCTCCTTTTTCATGACCGAACATATCGGATTCCAGTAATGTTTCTACCAATGCCGCACAGTTAATGGCGACAAAGGGGCCGTCGGCATTTTTGCCTGCCCGGTGGGTGGCATTGGCCACCAGTTCTTTACCGGTACCGCTTTCTCCGGTGATTAATACAGTAACCGGGCTATCGGCTACCAGACCGATAATTTTGAAAACCTCTTTCATGGCGCGACTTCGGGCCACCATGGTGTTGGCGAGGGGGGCGAGATCGACTTGATGCGTATCAACGGTGGTCTGGTCGCCGGGATTTAGTACGCGCGCGGCGGCTTTGTCGAGTTCTTCGATGTCGATGGGTTTATGAATATAGTCTTCGGCACCGTGTTTCATGGCTTCGATGGTGCTGTCCATGTCATGGAATGCGGTAATCATAATGACGTGGGTATCGGGAAAGGCCTGTTTAAATTCAGGCAGACCTTCCAGCCCGGATTTGCCTGGCATACGAATATCGAGAATGACCAGATCAGGGCATTGTTCGTAAGCGGCTGCCATACCCTGGTCAACACTGTGCGCAATGCTGACATCATAACCCTGGCTGCTCAGGTGCAGCTGCAATGTTCTGCAACTGGCGATATCGTCATCGACAATCAGTATGCGTTTTTTCCGGATTGGCGAAACGGTTTCCACAGTATGTAATTCGCTGAATTTTTTGATGACAGTATTCATAACTCTACAGGTCCTATGGGTAAGATAACACGGGCACAGGCACCATTGTTTTTATCTGTGTCCAGATTGATCTGGCCATGGTGTTGATCCAGTATGCGTTTGACGATGGGTAGGCCCAGGCCGGTACCTTTGGCATGTGTGGTGAAAAAGGGTTCGAACAGTTTGTCTTTTTGTGCAGGATCAATGCCACTGCCATTGTCATGGATATCAATACGAATCGATGGGGTGGCGTTATCCACTTCCACGCGGGCATTAATGCGAATGTTAGGAATATGATTAACGCTATTCGCAGATTCCAGCGCGTTCATGATCAGGTTGCTGAATACCTGCCGTAGTTTAGTGGCATCACCGTGAATAGTGGGTAATTGTGGCTGATAGTTAGTGATGATTTTGGCATCGTACTTTTGTATGGTTTTTTGTGTGGTGTTAATAGCTGAGTCCAGCAGTTTATTAATGTTTAGCCATTCTGGGTTTAATGCATCGGGGCGTGAGAAGGCCAATAAGTCGGCGAGGATATTCTCCATGTATCGCACCTGGTCCAGTGAAATTTGTTTCATTTCTTTGGCTTCTTCACCCCAGGATTCTTCGGCGCGCTTGCCCCAGATTTGCAACGTCATTTTGATGGAGGAGAGCGGGTTGCGCAGGTCGTGGGCAATCATCATGGCCATGCGTCCCATGGCTGTCAGGGTTTGGGTGCGGGCAAGTTCCTGGTTACGTTCTTCCACTTCTTTTTTTAAGAGCATGTGCTCCGTAATATCTTCCTTGATGGCGAGGAAGTGTGAAATCTCACCCTGCTCATTACGAATAGGGGATATCATGGTATCTTCCCAGTAAAGTTCCCCATTTTTTTTGCGATTATGAAATACACCACGCCATTCGTTACCTTGTTTTATTATTTCCCAAAGTTGGTGGTAGTCGATATCGCTGTTTTCTCCTGATTTCAGAATACGCGGTGTCTGGCCCAGTATCTCTTTTGTACTATATCCCGTTAGTCCCGTAAAACGGGGATTAATGTATTCAATAATACCCTGTGCATCGGTGATCATTACCGAGTTATAACTTTGTTCAACGGCGCGGGACAGTTTGCGTAATTGTTCTTCTGATTCACGTTGTTGGGTAATGTCCTGGCCGATACTGGTTAGCGTAGTCACTTCACCGAAGCGGCCACAGGAGAGTGTATTGGTCCAGGCGAATAAACGTGGTTCGCCGGTTTTTGCCATAATGTGGCTTTCGACAGTATGCGGTGGTGCATCGCCAGCAATGATTTCCGTATAGGCATGACGTGTGCGTTGTCTGTCTTCCGGAATAACGCAACTGTCAAACCAGTCCTGACCAATGATTTCTTTTTGCTGCCAGCCGGTCAGGCGAAGCAGATAATCATTACAGAAGGTGATACGGCCATCGGCATTGAGAGTTACTGCTGCCAGTTGCACGTTTTCCAGTGTGTCATGGTAACGGCGTTCAAAGTTTTTTTGTGCCTGTTCCTGTTGTCGGCGAGTGGCTGTTTGCGCGACGATTAATGATCCTGCTAATAAAAACAGCCCGCCTAACATGTAGGACAATAGATGTTGGCTGAAAAATTTCTGGGATGTGGCGTTGAGTGCTTCGGGTGAAACGTGAGAGACAACTTTCCAAAAGCGGGGCTTGGCATTCTGCTGCCCTTCGGAGACGGAGGATATCTCCCCCATACCAGCTTCGGCATAAAACTCCAGCACCGATACCATGGGATAAACAATGGCAAAAGTGAATAGTCCTTTTTCACTGATAAAACTGCCGGTGTCCTGGGCAAGAATTTTTTGCCAGGCATCCGGGAAGGTCTGGGCAAAAGAATGCTCACGTTCCAGCAGGAAGGCCCATTCATTTTCCGGGCGCGGGCCACTTAACCAGTAACCTTCATTATTAATAAGATTAAGATGGTCCGCGATGCTGGCCGCTGCCTGACGAAAACCCTGAATCAGTTTTTCGCCGCGGAAATTGAACATCAACACACCTTTTTTTTCTCCCCGGCTGTTGAACAAAGGAGTGGCAAAACGGATGGCCGGACGCAGTGGATATTCAATGGCTCCTTCTTCAACATTCAGGTCAAAAGGCGACATGTAGATTCCACCGATATCCTGGGCCAACGCTTCCTGAAAATAATAGCGGTCACTTTTATTTTGTAATTCACTTTGTGCCAGGATGTGCGGGTTACCTTCGTCATAGTTAATACGGATGATTTCCATACCGTCATCGGATAAAAACCGGATCTGATCATAGATACCTTTTTTTTCACTGAAATAAAGGAATTCCTGGGCCAGGTTTAAACGTGCATCTTCGTCTGCGGGGTCGTCCAGCAAATCCCAAAGCTCATTGAGTTTGGCGAGAAAGGTGAGGTCGGAAATGACGGCGCGC
>JAJRTD010000271.1 GCA_024278435.1 Gammaproteobacteria bacterium
CGGCCCTGAAAACGAGTTTTTCGTTTTTGACGGCGTGCAATGGGGTGATGAAATGGGCGGCGTATTCTACAAAATCGAATCCGAAGAAGCTGCATGGAACACCGGTAAGGAATACGACGGCAACAACATGGGTCACCGTCCTGGCGTTAAAGGCGGTTACTTCCCGGTTCCTCCAATCGATTCACTGCAGGATCTGCGTTCATCAATGTGCCTGGTAATGGAAGACATGGGTTGTGAAACCGAAGTACACCATCACGAAGTGGGCACTGCCGGCCAGTGTGAAATCGGCGCCGTGTTCAACACCATGGTGCGCAAAGCCGACGAAGTGCAGATCTACAAGTATGTTGTACACAACGTGGCTCACGCCTACGGCAAAACGGCCACCTTTATGCCGAAACCAATGGTTGGCGATAACGGTAACGGTATGCACGTTCACCAGTCTATTTTCAAAAACGGTGAAAACCTGTTTGCCGGCGACCTGTACGGCGGCCTGTCCCAGGATGCACTGTATTACATTGGCGGCATCATCAAACATGCCAAAGCCATCAACGCTTTTGCCAATGCGTCTACCAACAGCTACAAACGCCTGGTCCCCGGCTTTGAAGCACCGGTTATGCTGGCTTATTCAGCTCGTAACCGTTCTGCTTCGATTCGTATTCCTCACGTATCCAGCCCGAAAGCACGCCGCATCGAAGTTCGCTTCGGTGACAACACAGCCAACCCGTACCTGTGTTTCGCCGCCATGCTGATGGCCGGCCTTGACGGTATCAAAAACAAGATCGATCCCGGCGCTGCATCTGACAAAGACCTGTATGACCTGCCACCGGAAGAAGAAGCAAAAATTCCACAGGTTGCCTTCTCTTTTGATGAAGCATTAAAAGCACTGGATGAAGATCGCGCTTTCTTGACTGAAGGCGGTGTATTTGATGATGACGTAATCGATGGCTTTATCGCACTGAAGAGCGAAGAAGTTCAGCGTTACCGCGCATCGGTACATCCTTGCGAATTTGATATGTACTACAGCGTATAATATCAAGCGATACCCCGTGCAGTGCATAGGAACATTTCGCACTGGTACATAAAAAGCCCCCGCATCACTGCGGGGGCTTTTTTATTGCAGTAAGGCCAATCTAAAGCTATGCTTGTGGAATGAAATATACTCTGCTGAAGATCCTGTTGCCGGCCATTATGCTGCTGTCCACAGCTGTTAGCGCCGGACTCTACAAAGGTCTGGACGATGAAGGCAACGTGGTTTATTCCGACAAACCGTTTGATAACTCGGAAAAATACATCGCACCGCCGATAACCATTATGGACGCGCCGAAAATCCAGCCCAAAGAGGTGAAAAAAGAAGAAAAAGAGGATGTATTCAAATATACAAAACTCAGCATTATTGCACCGAAAAACCAGCAGACCATCTGGAACGAACCCAATTTAATCGTTTCCATACAGGTCAGGCCCGCTTTAAATATCGCAGCAGGCCATACTGTCTGGCTGCTAATGGACGGCAAACCCCTGGTCAAGAAGAGCCGCAGCCTGTCCCTGCCGATAGGCCGCGCCGACCGTGGTGAGCACAAGCTGCAGGTACAGGTCAGGGACAAGAAAGGCAAGATCCTCAAGCGCAGCAAAACCATTACCGTGCATATCAAAAATACCGTCGTCCCCAGGCGCTCCCCGCGCTAGTCGTATAACCGGCGGAAAATCGCTTTAAATCATTGTAAAACGATTTTATACCGATCAATACTGGATTTGCACCACATTGGTGCGTTATAATGTTGTCCAATCCTACTATTTACTGCGCCAGTAAAATAACTCACTGATATCACTGGATAAAATATATTATTCCTTATCAGCAAAACTGGTTCGGTTATTGCATTAAGCCCCCTATGGTCGCCACGGAATACAATTCACCGCAAACGATAATCGATAACCTGCATTCTGCGGTTATCGTGATTGGCGAAAATCTGCAGGTCATCTGCATGAATCCCGCCGCCGAAATGCTGCTGCATATCAGCAACAATCGCGCCATGAATAAAAACCTGCGCCAGCTGGTGATCAACGAGCATGAGTTTTTTGACCGCCTGGAACGTTCCCTGATCTCCGCCCACCCTTATACGGTTTACGAGGACCAGCTGCGCCTGCACAACCAGAAGGTTATCGATGTTGATTATTCCGTGTCGCCCGTTCAATACCTGAGTAGCGGGAAATTTTTACTACTTGAGTTCATTCGCCTGAAAACCCGGCAAAAACTCTCGCACGAAGAAAGTATTCTCAACCAGTACGAGGCCAGCAAGAGCCTGTTACGCGGACTGGCACATGAGATCAAGAATCCACTGGGCGGCATACGCGGTGCCGCCCAGCTACTGGAAAGAGAACTGAGCAATGACGAGGACAAGCAGTTTACCCAGATAATTATTAATGAGGCGGACCGCCTGAAGAACCTGCTGGATCGCATGGTCGGGCCAAAAGACATGCCAACCAAAAGTGAAAGCAATATTCATAAAATTCTTGAGCATGTACGCCAGCTGGTGCTGGCTGAAAACGACAATATCAATCTACATGTTGACTACGACCCCAGCGTGCCCGAGTTATACGCTGATGAGTCCATGATGATCCAGGTCATTCTAAACATCACGCGCAACGCGGTAACGGCGATCGACAGCACCGCCAGCACGCCGGGGGAAATCATCTATAAAACCCGCACCCGGCGCAACTGCAAGATCGGCTCCCACAGCTATCCGCTGGTGGCAAGAATTGATATTGAAGATAATGGCGGCGGCGTACCCGCTGACCTGGTCGAAAAGATCTTTATGCCGATGATTACCGGCCACGCCGAAGGCACCGGCCTGGGGCTGTCCATAGCACAGTCGCTGATCCAGCAGCATAACGGTTTAATTGAATTCAGCAGTGAGCCGGGAAGAACCGTGTTTACTATTTTAATCCCCATTAATACCCACCCTGAGAACCCTGACGGAGCAACGCAATGACGACACAAGGTCATATCTGGATAATTGATGATGATGACTCAATCCGCTGGGTACTGCAAAAAGCACTTGAAGGCGCGGAGTTCCGCGTCACCAGCTTTGATAATGCCAATACCATTATGGAAAAGCTAGAACAGGAACAGCCGGATGCCATCATCACCGACGTGCGCATGCCCGGTGTTGACGGCCTGGAGCTGCTGTCACAGCTGTCCGCCAATTATCCCGACCTGCCGGTCATCATTATGACCGCCCATACCGACCTGGACAGCGCAGTTTCCGCCTACCAGGGCGGCGCCTTTGAATACCTGCCAAAACCGTTTGATATTGATGATGCGGTGGCAATCACCCGGCGCGCCTGCAGTAAAAAACAGGCCGCCAGTGGCCTGCTGGACGACGATGGTGAAGGCCCTGAAATTATCGGCGCGGCACCGGCCATGCAGGAGGTTTTCCGCACCATCGGACGGTTATCAAAATCGGTCATCAGTGTCTTAATCACCGGTGAATCCGGCACCGGTAAAGAGCTGGTCGCGCTTTCCCTGCACAAGCACAGCCCACGGGCAGACAAACCGTTTATTGCCCTGAATACTGCCGCCATTCCCAAAGAGCTGCTGGAATCCGAACTGTTCGGCCATGAAAAGGGCGCCTTCACCGGCGCCCAGGCGCTGCGCAAGGGACGCTTTGAACAGGCCGATGGCGGTACCCTGTTCCTCGATGAAATCGGTGACATGCCGGCCGAGTTACAGACCCGTTTATTACGGGTGCTGGCCGATGGCGTATTCTACCGCGTCGGCGGACATACCCCGATCAAGGTCAATGTACGGGTTATTGCAGCCACCCACCAGAACCTGGAGGAGCATGTTAAACAGGGCCTGTTCAGGGAGGATCTGTTTCACCGTCTCAATGTTATTCGCCTGCATCTGCCGGCATTACGTGAACGCAAGGAAGATATACCCGCATTGCTCAGGCTTTTTTTACAGCGTGCAGTCAACGAGCTGGGCAGCGAACACAAAACCATTGATGATGACGCCATGGCTTACCTTAGCTCCCTGCCCTGGCCGGGAAATGTCCGCCAGCTTGAAAACACCTGTCACTGGCTGGCAGTAATGACCTCGGGGCAAACGGTTCATATATCTGACCTGCCGGCTGAACTGCTATCCGACAAACAGGTTACTCATGCAGACACCGGCGGTGACTGGAAACAGATCCTGTCGCTGAAGGTGCAGCAGCAACTGCTTTCCGGAGAAACAGAAATTGCTGCAAAAATTATTTCAGACGTTGAACAGATATTAATTGAAGCTGCACTGCAGAAAACCAGCGGCAGAAAAAATGACGCGGCAAAACTGCTGGGCTGGGGCCGGAATACCCTGACAAGAAAAATCAAGGAACTGGATTTATAGTTGGCAGTTGGCAGTTGGCAGTTGGCAGTTGGCAGTTGGCAGTTGGCAGTTGGCAGTTGGCAGTTGGCAGTTGGCAGTTGGCAGTTGGCAGTTGGCAGTTGGCAGTTGGCAGTTGGCAG
>JAJRTD010000272.1 GCA_024278435.1 Gammaproteobacteria bacterium
AGAGACACAGAGGTCACAGAGAAAAGCTCTTTATTGTTACCAGCGCCGTAGGCACTGGTAACAAAATAAAAACTCTGTGTCCTCTGTGTGACGTGCATGGACGCACTAATGTCGCAAATGCAGGAAGCACAGGCGCGACCCTCTGTGGTGAAATAGTTTTTAACGCCACGTCAGTGATTTCCACCGAATTTGGTCTATCCTTTTCTCTATAAAAACCGCTTGCCGGTTATTAATAATAATTCAGGGGAAAAGCCGGAGCTTACCGATGCTAGATAATCATTCTTTTTACAATAAACTTCTTGTTGGCGGCGTTACCGTTCTGGCGCTGACCCTGTCTGCCTGTGGCAGTGGCAAGACCAGTATGTTCCGGGGTGACCCGAGCCACAGCGCGGTCTACGGTGCTTCCGCCCCGACCCGCCTGAATCGGCTGGACTGGAAATACAGTGCGCCGGACAAAACCTATTCTTCACCTCTGGTCGCCAATGACACCATTTACCTGGGCTGTAATGACAAGTACCTGTATGCCATCGACCAGGCCAGCGGCCAGATGAAGTGGCGGTTTAAAACTGGCGGCAATGTTGAAGCAACCGCCGCAACCGCCAATGGCATTGTTTATATTGGCAGCTGGGACAAGAACCTGTATGCCATCAAGGATGAAACTCAGGCCGTGGTGTGGAAATTTCCAACCAAAGGTCCCATTTCCTCGTCACCGGTTATTGTCGACGACATGATTTATTTTGCCAGCGAGGACGGCCACCTTTACGCGGCAAATGCAGAAAACGGTTTGCGCAAATGGCGCTTTAATGCCGGTGCGCCGATTTACAGTTCCCCGGCTGTCTACGGTGACTACATCTTCTTTGGCACGCTGAAAGGCGAAATGATTGCGGTAAACCGCAACACCGGCCAGGAATACTGGCGCTTCAAGACCAATGGCAAGATTCATTCCTCACCGGCGGTTGATGGTGATAATGTCTATTTTGGCAGCGACGACAAGCGGGTCTATGCGGTGAATATTCATACCGGCCAGCAGCGCTGGGTGAAGAAAACAGCCGGCGCGGTACTGTCGTCACCGGCTTTATATAACGGCAATGTTTATATCGGCAGCAAGGATGGCTATATTTATGCCTATGATGTGGAAGATGGTACCCGTGACTGGGAGTACCGCACAGAATCACCGGTATTTTCACCGGTGACGGTTGCGTCGAATACGGTTTACGTCGGCAGTACCGATGAGCACCTGTATGCGCTGGATGCCGGTGAAGGTAAGCTGCGCTGGAAATACCATGTGGATGGCAATATTTATTCAGCTGCCGCCGTTGATGGCAACCACGTCTACTTTAACAGTGTAAACGGTTCGTTATTCGCAGTGAAATAGGGTTGCGGTGAAACGGCTTCACCATATTACTGCCGTCCCCGGTTCCGGTAAAGGCCGGGGATACATGAAATGAATCTTTAGCGTTCCAGCAGTTTCAGCTTGTCTGGCACGCCTTCCCACTCGGCTGCATCGGGAAGGGAGTCCTTGCTGACATTAATCACCGGCCATTCCAGGCTCAGCTCGGCATTGAGCGCAAGAAACTCCTCCTGGCCCTCGGGTACATCATCATCGGCAAAGATTGCACCGATCGGGCACTCCGGTTCGCACAGCGTACAGTCAATACATTCTTCGGGATCAATCACCAGGAAGTTGGGCCCTTCATGGAAACAGTCAACCGGGCAAACGTCGACACAGTCAGTGTGTTTGCATTTAATGCAATCTTCAACAACTACGTAAGTCATAAAATTCTACTTGTCTGAATGGAAATGGAATAAATTACGAAATTTTACCATAGTAACCCGAACATGCGCGTTAACATGGTTTAAAATCCCCTTTAATTTAAAACCATTTTGGGATATTCACATGAGTTCTATTCGTACCGCGGTATTTCCTGTAGCAGGATTAGGGACCCGCTTTTTGCCAGCCACCAAAGCCATCGCAAAAGAAATGCTGACCGTGGTTGATAAGCCATTGATTCAATATGCCTCGGAAGAAGCGGTTGCCGCCGGCATGGATACCCTGGTTTTTGTCGTGGGCCGTACCAAGAACGCCATTATTGACCATTATGACAAGGCCTACGAGCTTGAAACCGAGCTGGGTCTGCGCAATAAAACCGCGCTGCTGGAAGTGGTGCAACAGGTAGTACCGCCGCATATTCATTGCGTATTTATCCGCCAGTCGGAAGCGCTGGGCCTGGGGCACGCGGTTTTGTGCGCACAGCCGGCGGTAGGCGACCAGCCGTTTGCGGTGATCCTGCCCGATGACCTGATTTACAACAAGGGCGGTGCCAGCTGTATCCAGCAAATGGTCGAGGTTTACGATGAAAACCAGGGCAGCGTCATCGGCACCCAGACCGTGGATGTTTCGGAAAGTGATAAATACGGCATGGTTGCCGGGCCTAAAATGTCCGAACGCCTGTCACGGGTGGACGAGATCGTGGAGAAACCGTCACCGGCAGAAGCGCCATCCGATCAGGCGGTGGTGGGACGTTATATCCTGACCCCGGCTATTTTCAACAAGCTTAAAACCACCGAACGTGGTGCCGGTAATGAAATTCAGCTTACCGATGCCATTGCCGAACTGAGAAAAACAGAAGAGATTTATGCCTACAGTTTTGAAGGCCGGCGCTATGATTGCGGCAGCAAAATCGGTTACCTGGAGGCTAATGTTGAGATTGCACTGCAACATGATGAACTGGCAGACAGTTTCAAAACCTATCTGCAGAATCTGGCTCTCTAAGCAGGGTAGTTGTGGCACTATCGGCTTTGGGCTAAGCTGCCCTGTCAAAGAATAATCAGTCAAATAATAAACAGCGCCTGCTGCCCGCAGCAGGTGCCGATAATACTCAAGGTTAAACACTTACAAATGAACGATATTACAGAGATAAAAAAAGGTGACTTTTCAGTCAAGGTCGGACTTGCCGAAATGCTTAAAGGTGGTGCCATTATGGATGTTACCAATGCGGAGCAGGCAAAAATTGCCGAGGACGCCGGTGCCTGTGCGGTAATGGCGCTGGAACGCATTCCTTCCGATATCCGCCGTGATGGCGGCGTGGCGCGCATGTCATCGCCGGACATGATCCAGGAAATCAAGGAAACAGTTTCTATCCCGGTTATGGCCAAGTGCCGTATCGGCCATTTTGCCGAGGCCCAGGTGCTGCAGGCCATGGAAATCGATTTTATCGATGAATCTGAAGTGCTGACACCGGCGGATGACGTCAACCATATCTACAAGCACAGTTACAAGGTACCGTTTGTCTGTGGTGCCACCAACCTCGGTGAGGCCCTGCGCCGTATCGGTGAAGGTGCCGCCATGATGCGCACCAAGGGTGAGGCGGGCAGCGGTAATATCGTTGAAGCGGTACGTCATATGCGTGCCCTGCAGGACGAGATGCAGCGTCTGACCACACTGGGGCAGGAGCAGCTGATGGCAGTGGCCAAGGATCTGGGTGCGCCTTATGACCTGGTCTGTTATGTCGCCGAACACGGCAAACTGCCGGTGCCTAATTTTTCTGCCGGTGGTATTGCAACACCGGCTGATGCCGCGCTGGTTCGCCAGCTGGGTGCCGAAGCAGTGTTTGTCGGTTCCGGTATTTTCAAATCCGATGACCCCGCTGCGCGGGCCGCGGCCATTGTTAAAGCCACCACCCATTTTGATGATCCGGCGGTTCTGCTTGAGGTCAGCCGTGGCCTGCTGTCGGGCATGAAAGGCCTGGAAATGTCAGAGATCCCTGAAGAAGAACGCCTGGCCGGTCGAGGCTGGTAACACCGGTTGCCGGGGCAGGGTTGTAGATGGCTAAAACGGTCGGCGTCCTTGCCCTGCAGGGAGCGTATCAGAAGCATGTCGATATGCTGCAGCAGCTCGGTGTATCGACACGGCTGGTGCGACTGCCGGAGGAGCTTGACGGCTGTGACGGCCTGATCATTCCTGGTGGTGAATCAACAACCATCAGCCTGCTGATACAGGAAAACCAGCTGTATCAGCCGATAAAAAAGTTCGCTGAAGATCACCCGGTAATGGGGGTTTGTGCCGGCATGATTCTACTGGCCAGCGAAATGGATGATCAGCGGGTAAAACCGCTGGGCCTGATTCCCTTTAAGG
>JAJRTD010000273.1 GCA_024278435.1 Gammaproteobacteria bacterium
AGGCGTGTAATCGGGCATCCAGTACGTTTCGCGGTATTCTTTTACACCCGCGTCATAGGTTTTAGCCATTATTTTCTCCAGTGGTTCAGTAAATGGGTTTTATGGCGCGGTTGTAGCCGCGTGGTGGACATTATGCTGAAATGGCTGTATAAATAAAAATCAATAGTTTCTATCATTAATATAGAGTTTTATCTATGATGTATGCGCCAGCTGATAATCTTATTCGCCACGTTACCCTGCGCCAGCTACAGATCTTCGAAACCGTGGTCCGCCTGGGTGGCTATACCCGCGCTGCCGAGGCATTGCACCTTACCCAGCCGACGGTTTCCATGCAGATTAAAAAGCTGAATGAAGCCATCGGCTGCCCTCTGCTGGAGCAGGTCGGACGTCATATTCATCCCACGGCGGCCGGAACCGAGGTCTATGAGGCCGCGCAGGATATACTCAAGCGAATGCAGTCACTGGGTGAGGCAACCTCCGAACTTGAGCTGGTGGTCAAGGGGCCGCTGCGTATTGCGGTTATTACCACCGCCAAGTATTTTATGCCGCATCTGCTTGGTGCTTTTATTACCAGCTATCCTGAAGTGGAACCGATACTGAAAGTGACCAACCGCTCCCGGGTGCTGGAACGGCTGAGATCCAATGAAGATGACCTGCTGATTATGGGGCAGGTGCCGGATGATATCGCTGTCGAGGCGCATCCGTTTATCGATAATGAGCTGGTGGTGGTGGCCAATGCCAGCCATCCGTTGACAAAATGCTCTGATATTACCCTGCAGCAATTACATAAAGAACGATTCCTGGCGCGTGAGGCCGGATCAGGTACCCGGCTGGCAATCAACCGCCTGTTTGCCGAGCAGGGTTTGAACATCCAGCCCTATATGGAGCTGGGTAGCAGTGAAGCCATCAAGCAGGCGGTAATGGCGGGGCTGGGAATATCTGTTCTGTCGCGGCATAACCTGCGCCTGGAGCTGGAGCATAAACATATTGCGATACTGGATGTAAAAGGTTTTCCATTATTCTATCGCTGGTATGCGGTACACCTGAAAGGAAAGCAGCTGTCACTGGTATCGCGTACTTTTCTTAATTTCCTGCTGGAACAGGGCAGAGATATGTTGCAGCAGTTTCCATACGGACAGGATAGCGCGACTGAACAAGCCGCAGACGGAAAATAACCGGAGCCAGGGGAGGCAACCTGGCCGTGTCCTCAGCGGTTATTCCAGCCGGAAATAACCAATCCTGCCGTTACGGCATTCCAGCAGTACGGCATCGTCGCTGTCATTGTTCAATCTATCGCGTAATTCGGCCAGTGTATGAACCGCCTGTCCATTGGCTTTGACAATTAATTCGCCGACCGGCCATTCCATTTCATCGGCCTGCGTTCCCTGGTGGATATGAGTGACCGCCAGTGTCGGTTTTTCCTGGTCGATGGTCTGTAGCATGTCGATTCGGGCGTTGGTGTCGATATCATTCATGGCTTCAATAATTTCAAAGCTCAGCTGCTGAATAATCATGCCGAAGACTTCCAGGTATTTCCTGTCATCAATAATCGGCTGGGAAACAACCCCTTTTTCCGGGTTGCGCATGGCATCGGCACAGGTGGTGTGGATTTCTCCGTCGCGACGGTAGGTGATGCTGACTTCATTGCCGATAGGGATCAGTTTCATGACATCAAAAATATTCTTGTGCCTGAAATGCCCCTCGTTGCCGATGACAATGCCATGGCGGTCAAATTCTGCACCGTTGATCGCAACAATGACATCGCGTTGCTGAAGCCCCGCCTGCTGCAGGAAACCGCCGGCTTCGGCACGGCACACGATAACACCTCTGGGCGCGGACTGTTTCAGCAGGCGGTTAAAGTTGGCGGCATTTTTCTGTACCTTGCCGCCGATGCCGGCAAAGTGCGGTTCATTCTGCTGTAACAGGTTTTCAATAATGATTTTTACAAAACCGGCCGGCGTGATAAAACCGATATTGTCGGCACCGACCATTACCGCGGTGTTTAAACCGACCACCTTGCCGTCCTTGCTGACACTGGGGCCGCCGGAGTTCCCCGGGTTAATGGCAGCATCGGTGACAAAGCGCTCCGTGGTGTATTCAGATCCGGAGATGAAGTTGGTTATTTCACCGCCGGAGATATTGGGTTCGACCATGCCCATGGGGTAGCCGATGGCTTTTATCTCCTCGCCACGCGACAGGCTGGAACCCTGCCGCAGTTCCAGGTAGGCGATTTTTCTGAATGCGAGCGCTTCAAAACGCTGTAGTTCGGCATCGGTCAGTTTAATCAATGCCACGTCCGGTTCCAGCTGCTTTACCAGGCCAACCACCTCGGCATCAAACCTTTCTTCGCTGGTCAGCATGGAACTGACCTGGACCTTGATGGCATTTCTTATGACATGGGCATTGGTGACAATATAGCCCTCAAGGTTTTTATACTTGATAAAAAATCCCGATCCCGACCAGTTGCCGGTGCGCTTGATCGCCGGGTTCATCACTGACTGGATGTCCTCTTCGATGTAGCCCTCGACATGGATTTGTACCACGCCGCTCATCATCTGGCGGGCAACGCGGGTAAGGTCGGTTTTTATTTTTGGCATTTTTTTATTATATAGTGCGGGGGCAGAATCGGCATCAGCTATTTGAGACGGCCGGTATTGCCGGCCAGTGTTTGGTATCGCCTGCCAGCAGCTTTGTGATAAAGGCAAAAGCCTGCTGCAGGTTGCCGGCGGCCTGTTCGCTTATGTCCCGGCCCAGGTCAAATTCATAGCCGCGGATGGTCAGTAAATAGCAGGGTGGTGGCGGTGACTGGTTGATCTGCCGGTAAACGGCCAGCACGGCTGCCGGACTCATGGCATGCGAGGTGTAGCTGCTGTCCCGTTGTGCCTGCAGTAGCTGAAATTCGTAGGGTGGGGTGCAGCAGACACTGGCATCAATAAACACCACACATTCACGCTGTTCGAGATCAATCGCGTGTTCAATCTGCAGCTGGTAATCGGTGAGCAGCTCGACCCTGTCCGGGCTGTTTGTTGCCTGCTGGTTTTTTTCTAACAGCGCATTGAGTGCCGGGCCCAGTGCGTCATCACCGCGTGACGGATTGCCATAACTGAAGACAAGAATAGGAGACTGCTCTGTTTGCGGGGCCATGGTGTGTTAAAGCGTTCGCCTGATTTCACCGCTGATTCGTTTTTCCAGGCGATCCTGCAGTTCATTGTTTGCATTGACCAGGTTGATCTGCAGCGGCATTTTACCCATGGCGTGGGTGGCGCATGACAGGCAGGGGTCGTAGGCACGGATGG
Organism: Gammaproteobacteria bacterium; assembly: GCA_024278435.1. Taxonomy (GTDB): domain Bacteria; phylum Pseudomonadota; class Gammaproteobacteria; order SZUA-229; family SZUA-229. The sequence continues at coordinate 3,297 of JAJRTD010000273.1, forward strand.
CAACTTCCACCTGGTTGAGCAATGCTTCGGTCAGGCGGTTGCCATCCAGGTACTGGCCGGCAACCTTGCGGATGGATTCATTCATCGCCTGGTTGTTATTGGTGGTGGAGACGATCAGGCTGGCTTTTTCAACAAGGCCATCGTCATTGATTTCATAATGATGGAACAGGGTGCCGCGTGGTGCTTCGATAACACCGGTACCGCTGCTCTGTAAGGTTCCCCTGTTGAGCAGGTCATTGCCGCAAAGGTCACCGTCATTTAACAGCTCACCGATGGCTTCAGCGCAGTGCAGCAGTTCGATCAGCCGCGCCCAGTGGTAGGCCAGGGTTGACTGCACCGGCCTGCCATCCCCGTTGCGGATAAATTCCTGCCGTTGTTCTTCAGCCAGTGCCGTGGTGAAAAAATCACAGTTATTGACCCGCGCCAGCGGACCAACTCGGTACCAGCCGTCGGCCTGGCCGATTGAGCTGATAAACGGGAATTTCATGTAACTCCAGTTCTTCACACCTTCCTTGATATAGTCACCATAGTCCCGGTAATTGACATGGTCGAAAATATTTTCGCCCTGCTTATCATTTGCCCGCAGTCCGCCATGGTAGATTTCAAAGGCGCCATCTTTGCCCACCATGCTCATCATGCTGGAATCGATGCTGGCAAAGGCCATGTGATAGTCGTAGTGTTCAAAGAATATACGTTTGACCAGGCTGACAGCCTGCTGTGCCCAGTCGATGACCTGGTCGCTGTCGGTTTTCAGATAGCTGATTTCATCCCTGCTTAATGATTTGTTGATGCCACCGGGAATGGCACCGGTGCCATGGATACGTTTGCCCGAGGTAATGCGAATGATTTCCTGGCCATATTTGCGCAGCATTACCCCCTGTTTTGCAATCTCCGGGCTGTCTTCGATCACGCCGACAATATTGCGGTGACGCACCTCGTCATCAAAACCGAACAGCAGGTCGGGTGAGCACAGGTGGAAAAAATGCAGGGCATGTGACTGCAGGGTCTGGCCATAATGCATCAGGCGGCGGATCTTTTCTGCCGTTGTGGTTAGTTCGGTTGCGCCGACAATCATGTCAGTAGCCTTGGCGGCGGCCAGGTGATGGCTGACCGGGCAGATGCCGCACAAACGTTGCACCAGCACGGGCAGTTCCCAGTAGGGCCTGCCCTGGATGAATTTCTCGAAGCCACGGAACTCGGCGATGTGCAGCCGTGCCTGTTTGATGTTCAGGTTCTCATCCTGCAGCAGCGTCACCTTGCCATGACCTTCAACCCGGGTCAGTGGCTCAATGACAATGCGTTCGAGCTGCTCCGGATTATCCGCGGCTTCCAGTGGTGGTGGCATGTTGGGTGGCTCAGTCATAATGAATTAATGAATAGGGGAAGCTGATTTGCTGGCCGCTTATCAGTTCGTTGAGAAAGGTCCAGAGGGTATCGGCGGAAGGCGGGCAGCCGGGCAGGGAATAATCGACCTTGACCACCTCGTGTATGGGGTGCACCTTGTCCAGCAGCAGGGGAATCTCCGGGTCATTGGGTATTAACGGGTTGGCGACACCGATGCCGTCGATGTAAACCTCGTCCAGGCAGTCCTGCAGGTCGAACTGGTTGCGCATGGCAGGAATGCCGCCGTTGACAGCGCAGGCACCGACGGCAACCAGTATTTTGCAGTGCTTGCGAAAATCACGCAAAACCTCGACGTTTTCGGTATTGGCGACGCCGCCCTCGATAAGGCCGATGTCACAGTAACCCACTGATTTTATGTCGGTAAAAGGTGTGCGGTCAAACTCGACCAGTTCGACCAGGTTGAAGATACGTTCATCAATATCCAGCAGTGACATGTGGCAGCCAAAGCAGCCGCACAGCGCCGCGGTGGCAAGTTTGGGTTTTTTATTCGGCACCCTGTTATTCATTGCGTTCATCACTTTTATGCGGTTGCCCTGTTGCAAGGTTGGCGGCTACGTCACCGACCACGCTGATGGGCCGGGTATCGTACAGGCGTTCACCGATGGGCTTATCATAGCCCTGGTGTTTATGCAAAATGGCACCGACCGGACAGACGCTGACCGCTTTATCGGTGATGGCCAGCTGGCTGTCACCGAGTTTGCCTGTTGCCGAGTTGAACACGATACGGCTGTTGATACCACGTCCACTGATACTGAAGACATCCTTGCCGTCGACTTCGCGGCTGGCACGCTCACATAAGCCGCACAATATGCAGCGATTGAAATAGAAAATAATATCGGGGTGGGATGCATCAATGGCGCGCCGGGGGAAAAAGTGGGTGAAGTGCGGGCTTAGCATGCGGGTGTAATATGCCACGGCCTGCAACTGGCAGGCACCGCTTTTTTCACAGGCGGGACAGATATGATTGCCTTCAACAAACAGCATCTGCAGCAGTTTGCGTCGCTGCTCGACGATGGCATCACTACTGTTGTCGATGTCCATGTCCTCGGCTGCCGGCAGGGTGCAGGCACTCAGGTGCCGGCCGTTAAGCGCAACGATGCAGACCCGGCAGCTGCCATGGGGTTTGAACTCGGGGTTATGACACAGGTGGGGAATGTATTCACCGGCCCTGAGCGCGGCGTCCATCACCGTGTCACCCGGTTGAAAAGAAATGCTCTTTCCGTCCAGTTTGAATGTTACGGACTTGCTCACGGCTTCTCCTGTTGCTGTGTTTCCGGTTCATAGCTTATATGGGCACCGGCATCATCACGCCCGGTCAGTTGCCGGGAAACCTCCAGCGCGGCATCAAGGTCGAATGCGGGCTCGTAACTGCGGTTGGCCAGGTGCTTTGTGTAAATATCAGGAAACTTGTTTAATGTCTCAAGCACCGGTTTTGCGGCCGTCACGCCCAGTCCGCAGTGGCTGGCCTGTTGCATGACTCGCCCGATATTCTGCATTTCCGTGAGATCGTAACGGGTGGCGTGGCCGACAATGACCTTGTCGACCAGGTCTTTCATCAGGGCACTGCCGACGCGGCAGGGTGTGCAAAAGCCGCAGCTTTCATGGCAGAAAAAATGGCTGAAGTTCTGCACCATGTGCAGCAGGTCACGCTGCCGGTTAAAAATCATAAAGGAACCGCCAGTTGAAATATCCTCGTAAGCAATACGGCGTTCGAACTCCCGTGGCGGAATCGTTGAGCCGGCCGCACCAGCCACCTGTACAGCCTGTACATCCTTGGCGCCGCAGTCTTCGAGTAGCTGGCTGATTGTCACCCCGAAAGGGTACTCATAGATGCCCGGACGGCTGCAATCGCCGCTGATACTGAGTAACTTGGTGCCGGTGGATTCTTTGCTGCCGGCAGAGCGTAGCCAGTCGGCGCCAAAAACCGCAATCTTTGCCGCGTTGACGAAGGTTTCAACGTTATTGACCACGGTGGGCTGGCCGCGAAAGCCCTTGTTGACCGGGAAGGGCGGACGGATACGGGGAATGCCGCGCTTGCCCTGCAGTGATTCAAGCAGGGCGGACTCCTCGCCGCAGATATAGGCGCCGGCGCCTATATGAATCTCAATATCGAAGCTGAAGTCCCTGTCGCCCAGGATGTTTTTACCCAGCAGTCCGTTCTGCCGCCGTTGCTGCAATGTTTTTTCCAGGGCATCGCGCAGATAGAGGTACTCGCCGCGAAGATAGAGGTAGCCCTTGCCGGCACCAATAATACCGGCGCACAGGGTCATGCCTTCAAACAGGTTATCGGCATAGCTGTTGAGTAGTACCCGGTCTTTGAAGGTGCCGGGTTCGCCTTCATCGGCATTGCACACGACGTAATGCGTGTCAGCCACAGTGTCCCGGCACCAGCGCCACTTTTTTGCCGTGCTGAAACCGGCGCCGCCGCGCCCGCGCAGGGCGGATTGTTCCAGTGTATCAAGCAGTGCATCAGCGCCCTTTGCCTGCAGGGTTTCAATGGCGCTGCCGTTGATAATCTCGTCGCCCAGTAACATGTCGTAGCGTTGAATATTATCGTCGATGCTGAAAAATTCCGCCGGCCAGTCCGGCAGGGGGGTGGCGTCTTCAACCAGCCGGGCAATCTGCGTTATCCGCTTCTCATCCAGCCGGGAAACGGCAATACCGTTGACCAGCAGGGCCGGGCCCTGGTCACAGAGGCCGGTGCAGGATGTCAGGTCCAGTGTTACCCTGCCGTCTGCCCGGGGTTCCCCGGGCCTGACCCGCAGCCGTTCGCACAGGCTGTGCAGCAGCGCCTGGCTGCCGAGCATACGGTCAGTGATATTGTCGCTGAAAACAATATTGAAATCACCGCGTGGCTGGCGGTGCAGGAAAGTGTAGAAGTCGATGACAGAAAAGATTTGAGAGGCCGGTATGTGCAGTTGCCCGGCAAGCTGTTGTACGGCAGTTTGCGGCAGGTGCGAAGCGAAGTTCTGTATGGCACACAGATGCTGCAGCAGTTGATCAGGTGAGTTACCCGTGTCTGCCAGCCGTTGCGTTATGAAGCGTTCAAGGTTCTTCATGACCTGTGTGTGTATCGACCTTGTCAGGCCGGGGTTTTATTATTTGCTGTTTATCTCCTGCCTGTCAAATAAAATAAAAAACTATTTACCACAGAGACACAGAGAAAAGCTTTTTATTGTTAACGGCGCCGCAAGGTGCCGTTAACAAAATAAAACTTCGTGCCTCTCTGTGGTAAACAAGCTTCTAAAATAACTGAAATAGTTGCAAAACCAGCCGTTTGATAAACATCAGGCCGATCAGGGCAACCAGTGTTGACAGGTCAATGCCGCCCATTACCGGAACAAATTTTCTTATCGGCCGCAGTACCGGCAGGGTCAGGCTGTACAGCAGGCTGCTGACAGGGTGATAGGGGTCAGGGTTTATCCAGCTGAGGATGGCCTGGATAAACAGGGCGAAAATAAAGATATCAAAGCTCAGTGATACCAGGTCATACAGGCTTTTGAGCAGCAGCTGCAGGCCATTGATCGGGTAGCCGGCGATGCCCAGGATAAGCAGCAGCTTTACCAGTATTAAAGCGACCACCAGAACCAGCGAGGCGGTGTCGATCTTGCCGATGCTGGGTATAAAACGCCGGGCCACACTGACCGGTGGCTGGGTGATCTTCACTACGAACTGCGAGATGGGATTATAGAAATCCGCCCCCACCTGTTGCAGTATAAAACGCAGCAGCATAATGGCGATATAAATACTGAAAACGGTATCAATCAGAAAAATAAAAGGATTGTCATTGCTCATGCTTGCGTAACCTGAATATTAAAGCTGTTGTTTGTCACCGGAGGCTTATTCTGCACCAAGTTCTTCGGCAAGTGAAATAGAGCGCTGGTTTGCTGCGGCCAGCGCATCGGCAACGATTTGGGTAAAGCCGGCATTCTGGAAACTTAAAACAGCCTGCTCGGTGGTGCCGCCTTTCGAGGTAACCTGCTGGCGTAGCGTCGCCGGATCGCTCTCACTTTCAGCCGCCATTCGCGCAGCGCCCAGGGCAGTCTGTATAACCAGTTGCCGGGCAATCTCCGGTGTCAGTCCCAGCTTTTCACCGGCCTGTTGCATGGCTTCCATCATCAGGAAAAAATAGGCCGGGCCGCTACCTGATACAGCAGTCACCGCGTTTAACTGGTCTTCCTGCTGGACCCAGATAACAATGCCAACGGCCTGCAGGATTTTCTCTGCCTGCTGTTTCTGGCTGTCGCTGACCCGGGCATTGGCAAACAGGCCGGAGGCACCGCATTGTAATAAAGCCGGCGTATTCGGCATGCAGCGGACAATGGCGCGCTCGCCACCGAGCCAGCGGTTGATGTCCGGGCTGGTTATCCCGGCAGCAATGGAGATAAACAGCGAAGCGCCTGCACGGTTGTGATCCAGCTGCTGGCAGACCTGCTTCAGTAACTGCGGTTTTACCGCCAGTACCACCACCGCACATTGCAGTACCGCGTTATTGTCGCTGCTGGTGCTGATTGCAAACTGCTGTTCAAGCGACTGGCAGCGGCTTTTATCAGGCTCGGCAACGAGGATGTCTGATGAAGAGTAACCGGCATTGAGCAGGCCACCGATCAGGCTGGCCGCCATATTGCCGCCGCCTATAAATCCTATGCTGGGCATCTGTGCTTCACTTTGTAGTTATTTATCGATTGGCGGATTTTAACATACTCAATGCCTCGTCTAGTTGCCTCTGCAGCCCTGAAAAAATATTCGTCAAATAGTGGCTGAATGCAGGCAGTAAGCAGAATTTTGGCTATAAATAAGAGAGTTATAACAAGAATTCTGAATTATCTATACCGGGGGAACTTGATGGATATCGCTCAGCTACTTGCTTTCAGTGTCAAAAACGGGGCATCGGATTTACATTTGTCTGCCGGCCTGCCGCCGATGATTCGTGTTGATGGTGATGTGCGCCGGATCAATGTGGATCCGATGGATCACGAAAGTGTGCATGGCATGGTGTACGACATCATGAATGACAAGCAACGCAAAACATTCGAGGAATACCTGGAAACCGACTTTTCCTTTGAGATTCCCGGGCTGGCTCGCTTTCGTGTCAACGCCTTTAACCATAACCGCGGCGCCGGTGCGGTGTTTCGTACCATTCCATCCAAAATTCTTACCCTGGAAGAACTTGGTGCGCCGAAAATTTTCGAGGACATCTCCAATACCCCCCGTGGCATTGTGCTGGTAACCGGGCCCACCGGTTCCGGTAAGTCGACCACGCTGGCGGGTATGGTGAACTATGTCAATGAAAATCATTATGGCCACATCCTGACCATTGAGGATCCGATCGAGTTCGTGCACGAAAGTAAAAAATCATTGATTAACCAGCGTGAGGTACACCGTGACACCCTGGGTTTCAGCGAGGCGCTACGTTCCGCATTGCGTGAAGACCCGGACGTTATCCTGGTGGGTGAGATGCGTGACCTTGAAACCATTCGTCTGGCTCTGTCAGCTGCGGAAACCGGGCATCTGGTGTTCGGTACCCTGCATACCAGCTCGGCGGCAAAAACCGTCGACCGTATTGTAGACGTGTTCCCGGCGGCGGAAAAAGAAATGGTTCGCGCCATGCTGTCAGAATCATTACGCGCGGTAATTTCGCAAACGCTGCTGAAAAAAATCGGCGGCGGCCGTATTGCGGCACATGAAATCATGATCGGTACTTCGGCAATCAAGAATCTGATCCGTGAAAACAAGATTGCGCAGATGTTCTCTGCGATCCAGACCGGGCAGTCTATCGGTATGCAGACACTGGACCAGAACCTGCAGGAATTGCTGACCCGTGGCCTGATCAGCAAGGATGAAGCCCGTAAAAAAGCCGCCAATAAAGACCTTTTCTAGTACGATTTTAATAACGAGGTGATCTAAGTGGATCGCGAAAAAGCAATAAAATACATGCATGACCTGCTGCGCGTAATGGTGCAGAAGAACGGTTCCGACCTGTTTATTACTGCCGGTGCGGTACCCTCGATGAAGGCGGACGGTGAAATGAAGCCATTGTCCAACCAGTCACTGAGTCCGCAGCACACACAGATGCTGGTCAGCTCAATCATGAATGACAAGCAGCGGGCAGAGTTTGAGCAGACCCAGGAATGTAACTTTGCTATCAGCTTGCCCGGGGTTTCCCGTTTTCGTGTCAATGCGTTTACACAGCGTGGTTCGGTTGGCGTGGTGCTGCGTGTTATCCGCTCGGAAATTCCGGAGTTTGAAGACCTGAATTTGCCGCCGATACTGAAAGATATTTCCATGACCAAGCGTGGCCTGGTTATTTTTGTCGGCGCCACCGGTTCG
>JAJRTD010000274.1 GCA_024278435.1 Gammaproteobacteria bacterium
GCATCAAACGGGTGTGACATCGGGGTAACACCGCTGGTATCCACGGCACTCATCTGTTCAACCAGGTCAAGGATATTGCTCAGGTTGGTCGCATAAGACTGGATATCCGCATCATCGACCTGCAGACAGGCCAGTTTTGCTATTTTTTTTACTTCATCAATCTCGATTGACATGCAAAGCTCCCGTTGGAATTTCTGGCAGACAAAACGCTTTGTTTCTGCCCAGTAAAGCATTATGACAGCTCTGGCACAAAGACTGGAACAGAAGCTGAAAACGAGGCGGAAAATTAGCACATTCTGGGCATTTGCTCTACCGAAACCCGCGCTAAAACCTCGACAAGCACGCTATTTGTTGTTTTTTTGTTGATAATCCGTCAATCAGGGCGATAAACCTTGCCCAATAGCAGCCTGATTGATACAGTACGCGCAATTCGCCGCCGGATTAGTGGCAATCTGGGTAAAACCCTCTATATTTAACTGACAACATAATAATAAATAAAAATAAGGGCTTTTAATTTTCAGGCCTGCTGCCTGAATAATCACCTTAAAGAACACAATAGGTCTGCACACACATGTTTTTGAATCGTTTCCGGGGAATGTTTTCCAACGATTTATCAATCGATCTTGGTACTGCCAATACATTGATATACGCTCGCGGTCGAGGTATCGTCCTCAATGAACCCTCTGTTGTCGCCATCCGCCAGGATCGCGGCCCGGGCGGTCCTAAAACCATTGAAGCGTTTGGTAAAGATGCCAAGGGTATGCTAGGCCGTACCCCGCAGAACATTACTGCCATCCGCCCCATGCGTGACGGTGTGATCGCCGACTTCAATATTACCGAGAAAATGCTGCAGCACTTCATCCGCTCGGTACATGAAAGCAAAATTCTACGCCCCAGCCCGCGGGTACTGATCTGCGTTCCCTGTGGTGCAACCCAGGTTGAACGCCGCGCTATCCGTGAATCAGCGGCCGGCGCCGGTGCCCGCAAGGTTTACCTGATCGACGAACCGATGGCCGCTGCTATCGGTGCCGGCATGCCGGTAGACGAGCCTCGCGGTTCGATGGTACTGGATATCGGTGGCGGCACCTCGGAAGTGGCCGTTATCTCGTTAAACGGTATCGTTTACTCGGCATCTGTGCGCGTCGGTGGTGACAAGTTTGATGACGCCATTACCAACTATGTGCGCCGCAACTACGGCATACTGATTGGTGAAGCCACCGCAGAAAAAGTCAAACATGAAATCGGCACCGCCTACCCCGGTAAGGACCTGCTGGAAATTGAAGTCAAGGGTCGCAACCTGTCCGAAGGTATCCCGCGCAGCTTCTCACTTAACAGCAATGAAATTCTTGAAGCCCTGCAGGAACCCCTGCACGGTATTGTCAGCGCGGTAAAAACCGCACTGGAACAGACCCCGCCGGAACTGGGTGCAGACGTTGCCGAACGCGGCATTGTTCTCACCGGTGGTGGTTCATTATTACGTGATCTTGATCGTCTTATTATGGAAGAAACCGGCCTGCCAGTGGTTATGGCTGAAGACCCGCTCACCTGCGTTGCACGTGGCGGCGGTCGTGTGCTCGAACTCATTGATGAGCACGGAGGCGACTTCCTCGCTGTTGAATAACCGGCAGTTGAATACTATCAGCACGGTAAGCGCAGCCGGTTTCACAACAGCCTCCTGCGCCTAAGACGAACCTATGCAAACGCTCTTTATCCGTGGTCCCTCTGCTACCTTCCGCATGATCGTACTGGTCATGGCTTCCATTGTATTAATGACCGTTGACCATCGCTGGCATTCACTGGAAATGGTCCGCGGCACCCTGTCCGGCGTTGTTTATCCCCTGCAATACACCATTGATTTACCAATCCGGCTTTATTACTGGGCGGATGAAGTGTTTACCTCGCAGCGGACACTGCTGGAAAAAAACCGCGAGTATGAAGCGCGCCACCTGGAAAACCGGGTGCAGCTGCAGAAACTGGATATTATCGAAAAAGAAAACGAGCGCCTGCGCCGCCTGCTGGGAGCCATCCCGAAAACCACCGAACGCCTGCTTATCGCTGAAATCATCAATGTTGACGTTGATCCGTATCGCCAGCTGATTCTGCTCAACAAGGGCAGTGGCTCGGATGTTTACCAGGGACAGCCGATTATTGATGCCCAGGGCGTGATGGGACAGGTGGTGCATGTCGGCCCCATGTCATCCACTGCCATGTTAATCACCGATGCCAGCCATGCTATCCCGGTGCAGGTTAACCGAACCGGTTTGCGCGCTATCGCCTATGGCACCGGCAAAATCGACAAGCTCAAGCTACGTTACCTGCCGCATAATGTCGACATAGAAACCGGCGACCTGCTGATCACCTCCGGCCTGGGCGGCGTGTTCCCGCCCAACTTCCCGGTTGCCATCGTCAGCAAGGTTGAACGCCCCGGTGGTGAACCGTTTGCCACTGTTGAAGCCCTGCCCCACGCACAGCTGGATACCAGCCGTGAAGTATTACTGGTGTGGCGCAATGAACCGGAACCCGAACCGGTGCAGGATGAGACCGGACAGGCAGCAACCGACCAGGCAAGCAAGGAGCCCCCGGAGACCGGTGAAGAAGACCTGAAAACGGAAAAACCATCTACCCGGGGCACAGACAACAATGAATAAAACCATCCGTGTCAGCATCTTTACCCTGATTGGCGCCTTTATGCTGGCCATCATGCCGCTGCCCGAGTGGGCCGTTGAATTCAGGCCTGACTGGGTAACTCTGGTACTGGTTTACTGGGCCATGGCACTGCCGACAAAAATCGGCGTCACCATAGCCTGGCTGTGCGGCCTGTTACTGGACGTCAGTTACGGCACGTTGATGGGCCAGCACGCGGTGGGCATGGTACTGGTTATTTACGTTATCCACCTGCAGCATCAACGCCTGCGGGTGGCTTCATTATTACAGCAGGCGATCGTGATATTTTTCCTGTTATTCATAAAGCAGCTGCTGGAACTCTGGGTTGACGGCATGCTGGGCCGCGCCCCGGACAGCTGGTTCTACTTTATGCCAACCATCACCAGCACCCTGTTATGGCCGTGGATCTATCTGATACTGCGGGACCTGCGCAGAAAATTCAGTGTTGAAAAACACTATCAATATTAAGGATCTTCCGGCTTTTTAATCGACTCACAGTCGAATAAAGTAAGGCGTGACCACCAGAGCAGTGCCGGTTAGCACCAGCAGGTAAACGTCCGATATAAAATAGGGAAATACAAACAGGGCCATACCGACCAGAAAGGGCACAATCCTTTTCTGCTTTTTTCCATACATAAAAAAGCCCAGGCCGATGGAACCGAAAAACATCCCCCAGAACAGCAGTGATTCATTTTCCATCATGCTGATAGATACTCAGTAATATCGACTTCATCAATCTGCTCGGCTGATAAGAACTGCTTTGCATACTCAAGGTAAACACCGCTGCTCAGGAACAGGTCAAACAGATCCGGGTCAATGTGTTTGTCATTGCGCATAAAACTTAAAATGCGAATTGACTCGCTGAGTGTCTTGGCTTTTTTGTAGGGCCGGTCAGAAGCAGTCAATGCTTCAAAAATATCGGCAATCACCATCATGCGTGAAGTCAGTGGCTGCTCACTCATTAGCAGGCGTTTCGGATAACCCTGGCCGTCCATGGTTTCATGATGACTGCCGGCAATCAACGGTACATTACGCAGGTATTTCGGATAAGGCAGGTTATTCAGCATGATAATGGTCTGTATCATGTGGCCGTTAATCATGTAGCGTTCCTCTTCACTCAAGGTGCCGCGCTGCACGCTGAGGTTATACAACTCGCCACGATTATATTTGTATTCCGGGATATCAAGCTTGAAGCCCCAGGGATTATCCGCGGTGATTTTATCCGACTCACGACGGGGAATTAAATGCTCGGGCTTGTCCGCCAGCAGTTTTTCTTCGACAGGAAGGCTGTCATCATCACTCTGCCTGCGGTTCAACTCTTCCCATGACAACCCCAGCTTATCATCCAGCGTGCGCTGCCAGGTTTTCTCAGCAATGCCCTGCAGGCGTTGTATTTTTTCGTCATCCATAAACTCGCCACCGATATTACACTGGGCGACGAAACTGAAATCATCGTCAATTTCCCGGTACCGCACATCCAGTTCAGCCAGTAGTTTTTCCCTGTCACCACCCTCAGAAATTTTCTGCCAGCAGTCGATTGCCGCATCGCGTTTCAGCACCTCAAAACGCATCCTTATTTCGTGAATGCGGTCGTAAATAGTTTCCAGCTTGGTGGCCTTGTCGACCACGTACTCCGGCGTGGTGACTTTTCCGCAGTCATGCAACCAGCCGGCAATACTCAGTTCCTCCCATTGCTTTTCATCAAGATCGAAGTCCCTGAACTTCCCGTCCTTGCTTTCGCAGGCCGCCTTTGCCAGCATCAGGGTGATCTCCGGCACCCGCTGGCAATGGCCACCGGTATAGGGTGACTTGGCATCAATAGCCCCGGCGATTAATTTTATAAAGGAATGTAACAGTTCTTCCTGCATTTTAAGTGACTGCCGGCTTTCCAGGGTTACCGCGGCAAAACCGGAAAGCGCTTCAACAAACTCGATATTGCTCAGCTGCTTCACATTGTCGCCCTGCCGGTAGACAAGGCACAACATGCCGATAGTTTCGTTGTTGCGGTTCTGTAACGGCAATACGATGCAGGACAGGCGTTCCTCAGCCAGCGCATCAAGCAGTGGCGACAGCTGGCCATATTTCTCCCGGCTTAATTCAATGACACAGCTTTTGTTGCCTTTTTTCTGTAGCAGCAGGGCTTCAACCTCATCGACTGTCAGTGACGCAAGCCCGTCTGTTTTTATTTCCCCGTTGTCCTTGCCATAACAATAATCGGCTTTTAACAGGTCATCACGTTCATCGACAAGGTAGATCAGTGCGGCATCGGCATGACTGATCAGCATGGTCTCACGGGTAATGCTTTTTATTAAGGCATCAAGGTTCTGCTCACCGGCCAGCGAATTGATTAATGTAATAAATTTATTGATGGTGGACTTCAGCAGCTCCATCGCCGAATCCAGCCTGTCCACTTCCTTGATCATTGACGGTTTTAAATGTGAAGCTTCAAAATCAAACCGTGAAATTGCCGCGGCCTGTTTTGACAGCAGGTTCAACGGCGTAGCAATTCTCTTGGAAGTAAACCAGATAACCGGTATAAAAATAAGCAGCACGGTCAGTGCTATTTTGATCAGGTTCTCACGAATACCGATCGCATCTTTCAGCAGTTCGCCAACCGGGGTCAGCATCAGGGCATACAGGTCATCATTGTTCTGGCCAACGCTGCGAATACTGCCGATCCAGCGCTTGCCGTTATATTCAAAACCCAGGTTCTGCTCTTTTATTTCAAGCGTTTTAGCCAGGTAATCGAGTACATCACTGCCCAGCTGATCCAGCCTGGCCAGGCGCAGGTTCTGATCACCCGTTGACACGTCCTGGTCAACAATAATTTTCTGCTCATCTTCATAAGCGATGGTTTCACCACTGGCGTTTATCAGCACCACTTCCGAATCCCGGGTCATGCGGTACTTCGCAATGGTTTCGGCGATATGCTGCAGCGTAATATCAAAGGCAACGATTACTCCCGCGCTGGCTTTTTTGCTGACCGTTAAACCGACTATCCGGCTGTCATAAAATACATACGGCTTGGTGCGCATCGTTGTACCCACTTCGCTGTTTTCCAGCTGCTGGTACCAGGGACGTAAACGTGGATCAAACTGTGATACTTCACCGCTGTTCCGTGAAATTTCAGCCAGGCTGTCATCATAAAATATCGTATAGATTCTGCCCGCTGTAAAACCCGGCTCTTCCTGCCCGCGGTTTAAATAACGCACCATAAATTCCGCGCCGGCAGGCACCCGGTATTTCTTACGCATGGTTTCACTGTGTACAAACATGGCGCCGAAGTAATCGCCATCTGCATAGGCAATACTGACAGCCGCAGCAGATGGCGCAGAAACCAGCATAGCCTTCAGTACCGGCAGTGTTTTCAGGCGTTGCTCATAGCTTGTCGCTTTTATAACCGGTGAAGACTGCAGGTGCTGCAGTGCCCCGCTTATCGGGCCATAGGTGGCCTTGATATCAAGATTGAGCTCTTCCGGAATATGCACATACAGGTCATTCGCCGAGCTGAGCATAATGTCCGAGGTTTTGTTGAAGCTCTGTACTATCAGAATAAACCCTAAAATAGTGATTATGGTGATAAACAGGGTGCTGATTGTGACTTGCAGTGAATATTTCTTACGCAATTTTCGCCCCTTCTGCCGCTGTTATAAATTTCATACTTGCAAGGAATACCCTGATTATTCAGGACTCCTCCAAGTATACACCGCAATAATACAAACGCCTGAAAGCAGCCGGCCCGATTTAACATATATCCAGTATGGGTTTATTGCTTTCTATTTCAGATAAGACTAATATTGCTCAAATGAGAACCATTCTCTTTAACGGTTGACTAACCCTATATGACAAACCTGCACACAGCTACCAGCCTGCTCTCCCTGAAGAACGGCCATCGCGGCCGCATTGCGGCCATTGAAGGCGACCGCCAGATGATCCGCCGTATGCTCTCACTGGGTATACGGGTCGGCACGGTAATCGATATGCTCAACCACCGCGGCAAGAGCGTGGTTATTCAAAACGCCGGCACCCGTCTTGCCCTCGGGCCCGGTATTGCCGAAAAGCTGCTGGTCGAGCCACTCGAAGAGTAATTCCATGGGCTGCTGCGAAAATTCCAACGAAGCGGAGACGCTTCAAACAGACAACCTGACCATTGCCCTGGCCGGCAACCCCAACTGTGGAAAGTCCGCCCTGTTTAATGCCTTCACCGGTATCCGCCAGAAAACCGGCAACTGGCCCGGTGTCACCGTCGACCGTAAACAGGGATTTTTCGAGCTGCAGGGGCGAATGGTAACGGCTTATGACCTGCCCGGCATCTATTCACTTGATGCCAGTTCCATCGATGAGGAAGTCACCCGCGATTATCTGCTGACACGCGATGCCGACCTGATTATCAACGTGGTGGATGCGGCAAACCTGGAACGCAACCTGTATCTCAGCGCACAGCTGCTGGAAATGGGTGTGCCCATCGTGCTGGCGCTGAACATGATGGACGTGGCACGCAAGCGTGGCATTCATATCGACACCGAAAAGCTGTCACAGGAGCTGGGCTGCCCGGTGGTTCCGGTGGTTGCTGTCAGTGGTGAAGGCATCGAACAGCTCAAGCAGGAAATACTGGAAATTACCAGCGGCAGGCACAGCGGCGGCTTCCGCCTGGCGCATGACGAAGTAGTTGAGCAGGCAATTGCCGATTTAATGCCGCAACTGGAAAAATGCAGCACCGCGAGCAGTGAAAACCTGCACTGGCTGGCGCTTAAACTGCTGGAAAGTGATAACAAGGCCGAGAGCCAGTGTGGCGCTGCGGTGCTGGACGAAGTCAGCAAGTGGAAAACCCAGATCGAGGAACGCGTTGGTGAAGAAGCCGACATTCATATTGCCGACAGCCGTTTCAGCCATGCCCATGCACTGGCACAAACCGTTATCCGTGAAAAAGGCCGGGCAGGCAAAACGCTCACCGATAAAATTGACAGACTGGTATTAAGCCGGATCTTCGGTATCCCTATCTTCCTGCTGGTAATGTATTTAATGTTTATGTTCACCATCAACTTCGGTGGTGCCTTTATCGACTTTTTTGATGGTGTGTCCGGCGCCATCTTTGTTGACGGTTTCGGTGAACTGTTAGGCAGCATCGGCACCCCCGACTTCCTGCGCCTGATACTTGCCGATGGCCTGGGCGGCGGCATTCAGATTGTTGCCACCTTTATTCCGATTATTGCCGCATTGTATTTATTCCTTTCTGCCGTCGAAGACAGCGGCTATATGGCGCGCGCCGCTTTTGTCATGGACCGCTTTATGCGCAGCATCGGCCTGCCCGGCAAGGCCTTTGTGCCGTTAATTGTCGGCTTTGGCTGCAATGTGCCGGCGGTGATGGCAACCCGTACCCTGGAAAACGAGCGTGAACGCAAGCTCACCATATTAATGAACCCGTTTATGTCCTGCGGCGCCCGCCTGCCGGTTTATGCCCTGTTCGTGGCCGCCTTTTTCCCGGTCAATGGCCAGAACCTGGTATTCGCGCTTTACCTCATTGGCATCAGCGTGGCCATTCTTACCGGCCTGCTGATGAAACGCACCATCCTGTCCGGCGAAAGCAGCGGTTTTATGATGGAGCTGCCGCCCTACCATATGCCGACACTGAAAGGCATTCTGTTGCGCACCTGGGACCGGGTGCGCCTGTTTATCAAGGAGGCCGGCCAGGTCATCGTGGTAATGGTGCTGGTAATCAAC
>JAJRTD010000275.1 GCA_024278435.1 Gammaproteobacteria bacterium
AACAGCTGGCACTCAATGTTTTTTGCTTTTAACGAATAACGACTCCAGTAATCAGCGTTGCGGCACCACAGGCAGGTGTACCGGTGGCCGAACCACGGGTGGTCGGTTAGCAGGCGGCCTGCTGGCCGGTGGCCGTTGTACCGGCGGGCGAATGACCGGGCCGCCCGGCAGCACAATTATTCCATGCCCCGGTATGCCGTAATAGGGACCCTGTTCCTCGTCCGGGTAGGGCTCCCGGTAGACTTCGTAGTGTCGCTGCCTTTCGCGTTTTATCCGGTTTTCTTTCGCTATCTGCTGCTGCCGTTGCAGTCGGTTCTGCTCAAGTGTCTCGGCCGCTTTCAGCCGCTGTTCATGGCGCTGTTGTGCCTGTTTGACGGCTTTGTCTGAAGGTGGTGGAAAAATATCGACCTTTTGCACTTTTTTGTGGTCAGACGGGGGAGATGACGAGTAGGTGACTTTACCGTGTTCATCGACTGACTTATAAACCGTGCCGGCAGTCGCGACTGCAGGCAGGAATGACCAGGCGGTCAGTAGCAATATCAGGACACGGTTTAACACGGACATATACATCAATGGATAATATTAAAATTACGACAATACGTTTAAAATGCGGTTCACCGTTAATTATATATTTATCCGCCAGCCTTGCTACTATGGGGAAAAACAGATTCAGATATGACCGATAAAAACAAACAATCACAGCAGCGACTGGATGATGTTGTTGCCAAAGCCCGACGTGACAGTGAAATCCGTGGTCACGGTTATCGCGAACAGGCCCTGAAACTGTATCCCTGGATATGCGGCCGCTGCTCCCGCGAGTTTACCCGAGCCAACCTGAGTGAGCTGACCGTCCATCATAAAAACCATGACCATGATTTCAATCCGTCTGATGGCAGTAACTGGGAGCTGCTCTGCCTGTATTGCCATGACAATGAGCATCAGCGCCATACCGAGGAGCTCGCCAACCAGGGTATCGCCCTGGAAGGTAAAAAAGCCCCGGAAGCCACCTTCAATCCTTTCGCCAATCTGAAAGATCTGATGGACAAGGACTAGCCATCAAAGACGACCGACCAACGACATGTTTTTAAAGAGGCTGTAATGCAAGCAGGACCACGAGAAATTGTAACCCCGTTCAGACCGATACCACTGGAAGTACCGGAAGGGATGGCCAATAATGAGTTTTTTAACAGCACCGAAAACCTCAATGACCTGTCCAATAACAACGGTCTGTTAAAAAATCCGGAGGATTTACTGCTGTACCGCAAGGCACTGGGTCACAGCAATGAGTTCGATACTTCCATAATATACAACACCTCGAAAAAGATCCTGGATCCACTGGGACGCCCGGTACGCCGCACCCAGGTTCCCTGCGATACCCGTATTATCTGGAACCGGATGAACCAGATCATTATTGACTATATGATTGAGCAGTACCCGGATCCGGAAGAAGCGCTGGTGCTGGCCGGAGAAGCCAGCCTGGACGCCACCTGGCCACTGACCTCACCGGGTGTGCCCAGTATTCGTATGCTGCATAATCACTTTATCGTGTTTGATAAAAAGACACTGCGTGAGGCGGAAATCGCTGATCCGGACAACCCGAATCTGACAGACGGCGGTCAGCACAGTCTGTTTCAGTCCTATATGCGCGATGTTTACAGCCGGTTCTTTAATGAGCTGGAGTTTAATATCCTGCAACAGACAGAAATTGATGAATCCAGCATCGAGCTGACCGGTTACCCCCAGGGCCTGCCCAGCTGGAAAGTCCAGGGCGGGGTAGAGGCATTGAAGGATGTGTATTTCTGGCAGGAATATGATCTGGTGTTAAAGGGCTTTATTGATTTCTACCGTGCCTTCTTCAGCCAGGTATCCACACGCAATGCACCGGTACCAAAACGCGCCTATTTCCCCGACCTGGTGGAACGGATACTGCTGTTTAACAACGATTTTATGGCTACCGCAAAAAAAGTTCGTGACCGCTGTATTACCGATGCCCGTTATGCCAATGCCATCCGCTGGCAGCCCGCGTTCAAGCAACTGATTTATCGTAACGACAAGGGCGAACTGATTGTCACCATCAGCCAGAACTCGATCGGGAATGCCATTACCGAACTGCTGGGCGTGGTGGTCCGGCGCGTGCCTGACGCCGCCGCTTATGAAAAAGCCGAGCCGGCTCTGATCGAAAAACTGCTGGAAGTGCGTGAACGACTGGTAAAAGCCGATCTGGGTGAGGGTATTGAGACGCCTTACTGGTCGGCGTAGTTTTTGATTTTTTCCGCAAATGGACGCAAATAAAAACGAATAAGTAAATACTGTCATCCTGAACGATAGTGAAGGATCTTGTTATACAGGATGTAGAGTATAAGCGCGAAAGATCCTTCCGCTACGCTGCGCTCAGGTCAGGATGACAGTAATTCAATAACATATTTTATCTGCGTTCATTTGCGTTCATTTGTGGATAATAAAAACGTTTTTTAACGTGTCTATACCCACCCCCTTTTTAAACACGAATTGTCTATACTCAACAGACTATGAATTATCACAAACAGAAACTACAGGCCGGCTATGGCTGCGAGGATGTTGATCCGCGTGGTTTTGTCAGCCTGATGGATCTGTATGAGAACAATTACATGCGGCTTCGCCGCCTGATTCCGCTGCTGTCTGTGTTGCCTGAGCATACGGTTTCACGCCTGCCCGGTTGCCTGAGCCTGCATGTGCATATTATCGAGCGCAGTAAATTTACCACCACCCTGTGCCTGACCTATTATTTTGACGATGATGAACAGGCAGTGGCTGAACCGGCCTTGAAAATCCGGGTGTATCATGATGTGCACCAGGTTGAGGTCTTAACCGGTCACCTGCGCCATGGCCGCCTGCGTTATGATCATATCCCGGCTAAAGCCAAAGCCATCAAGTGGAAACTAAACCGCTTTTTATACAAGTGGCTGGGTTACAGTCTGTATCTTGGGCATTCTTTCCGTACGCCTGAGCCGGCATCCGGCAACACGGCTGTTTCTGTCGCTGCCAGTCGCTAAACTTTCTCTAAAAACACGGCTTGATATTTAACTATTCCGCCTTCGGGGGTAGTATCCTGTTTTATCAGTAACCTTGAATTAATGATGGTTGGACATATATTAGAATCTGCTAATATATAAAATTTACTTTTCTGAAGCACAGGACAGTTTTATGGCCAGTACAAAATTAATACCACAACGCGCGTTAAAACGCTTTGTCTACGGATTTTTCTTTAGCCTTTTATCGCTGCAGGCCGGCCCGGTTCTGGCTGCTGCAAATGCCCTGCAGACTGCAGAAGTGGTTAAGCAGACCTTGAGCCGTGAATTCCGTCTGGACGGTGTGGTCGAGGCCATTCACAAGGCCACGGTTTCTGCACAGACGCGTGGCACAATCAGGGAAATACTGGTTGATGTCGATGATTATGTGGAGAAGGGTGCTGTCATTATCCGCCTCAAGGACGTGTCCCAGCGCGCCCGGCTTAAAAAAGCCCAGGCCGGTGAACAGGAGGCCATTTCACACCTGGCAAAGGCCGAGGATTAATTCCGCCGGATCAAGGATATCTATGCCAAAAAAGTGGTATCAAAAGCAAAACTCGACGAAGCCACCCATGCATTGTCCGCCGCTAAGGCCCGCCTGGCATCGGCGCGTGCCAGCCTGGAAGAGGCCCGCGAGCAGTTGTCCTATACTCGGGTAAAAGCACCCTACAGTGGCATCGTTATTGAACGCCATGTTGAACCTGGTGAAACCGTGCAGCCCGGCACCCGTTTAATGACGGGGGTTTCTCTCGACAAACTGCGGGTCAATGTCGATGTGCCCCAGGGCCTGATTAACAAGGTGCGGCACTATGGCCGCGCCTCTGTCTATATTGCTAATGACGATGAACAGCCGCGGCAGGTTGCAGTCGAGAAGATAACTATTTTCCCCATTGCCGATCGCAGTTCAAACACCTTCAGGGTACGGCTGGACCTGCCCGAAGGTATCAAGGGCCTGTTCCCCGGCATGTTTGTAAAAGCCTCGCTGGTGACCGGTGAAAAGCA
>JAJRTD010000021.1 GCA_024278435.1 Gammaproteobacteria bacterium
GTCAGGGCCTGCCGGTCTTCATCCAGCTGTATCGCATCCTCACCCAGCGGGTACTCGATACGCGGTGTCAGCAGCCTTTTGTCATCCGGGTAGCTGACATCAAAAACATATTTAAAAACAAAGACTTCACCATTCTCCAGACCCAGCGCAACAATGTCACCGGCAGTATTAATGCTACTGATCTTGGCATCCAGGGTAAGTGCAAAATCGGCAACAATGGCGCCGCTTTGGGTATTAAAGAAGACAACCTGGCCCTGATCGCCCACCCGAACAGCAACCTCGCCCTGCTCCTCCAGGCCAACATATAAGGTATTGCCTTCACCGGGAGCAACAAAGCTTGACTGTTCAGCAATCGTCGCCGACTCGAACAGCGGCACAACCACATAAAGCAGGTAGAAAAAGATCAGCAGAATGGCGAACAGGATACTGGCACCGCCCATGGTCACCAGGTAACGGGCAATATTGTCTTTGGCCGACCGGTAGCGATAACCTGAGTGTGCGCGGGATAATTTCATTGCACAATTTTATAAACAAAATGTTACGTAAATGTGACAATCACCAGTTTCCGGCCATTAAATTCCGTCAACTGGTGGCAGGGCATTGATTTTACATGAAAAGATTTCTGAAAATCCGTACACTATTTATACAGCCTGCCACTATTTTAAGCTGAGCGATGAATAAAAACACCTGTTGTGTCTATCTGGACGATGCCCTCGCCGCCTACGGCTTTGGCGACAACCATCCTTTTGGCCCGCAGCGCCATGCTGCCTTTGCCCGGCAGTTCTTTCAACTGAAGCTGGATCGGCAGGTCGACATTCTACCCGCCGTCACAACCGGTCGGGAAACCCTGCAACGCTTCCACACAGGGCAATACATAGACAAGGTTATTGAAATGTCGAAATTCGGCACGGCTTACCTTGATAAAGGCGACACCCCGGCTTTTATCGGCATGTATGAAGCGGCCTGTTACGTGGCCGGCAGCGTTGTCGATGCCATTGACCAGTTAATGCAGCAGCGCTACAAAACCGCCTTTGTTCCCATTGCCGGCCTGCATCACGCCCGGCGCGACGGCGCGGCCGGTTTTTGTGTGATTAACGATTGTGGCATTGCCATCGAAACCCTGCTCCGCAAGTACGATCTGCAGCGCGTGGCTTACGTGGATATCGATGCCCATCACGGTGATGGCGTGTTTTACAGCTTTGAGGATGATCCGCGCCTGATTTTTGCCGATATGCACGAGGACGGCCGCTTCCTGTATCCCGGCACCGGCGCCATTAGCGAAACCGGCACTGGTGAGGCGGCGGGAACAAAACTCAATCTCCCGATGCCGCCTAAGGCTGACGACACGCTGTTTTTTAAAATGTGGACACACCTGGAAACCTTTGTGGAAAAACATCAGCCGCAATTTATCCTGTTGCAGTGCGGTGCGGACAGCATCCGGGGCGACCCGATAACGGATCTGGCCTACTCGGAAAAGGCCCACGCTTTTGCCGCCAGCCGGCTGTGCGAAATGGCGGAACGGCATTGCGGCGGCAAGGTGCTTGCCATGGGCGGCGGGGGCTACAACCTCGATAATATTGCCCGCACCTGGAGCGCGGTTGTCAACACCCTGTCAAGGCAGAGTCCGGTCGGCATTTAAGATCTTTCCACTACGCTGCGCTCCGGTCAGGATGACAAAACATCAACCGTGTTGGTGTTGGTTTCAGTCTAATAAAATAAAAAACACCAGCGTAGCCATATACAGCCGGGTATGGGGCTGATTTAAAAACAGTTAACGGGACAGCAGTGATATAACAACTATAAAGATCAAGATTGCATAAGCAATACCATCACGAATAAACTCCTGTTTCATTCAGCGAAAGCTATGGCAGATCACTATACCACTCCCTTGATAGAATGTAGTATCAGTGACAGCAACACTAAAACGATAAAAACAAGCTTTCTATGCTCACACATCTCTGGTTCGGCTTTTTTGCGGTTTCTTTTATCAGCGCCTGTTATCAGTGGCTGATAAATGGCCAGGCCGATATTTTTTCGCTGCTGATTCAGTCTACTTTTGATATGGCCGGGCTGAGTGTTGAAATCGCCATCGGCCTGATCGGAATCCTCGCCTTATGGCTGGGCTTTTTTAAAATCGCAGAGCAGGCCGGCATGGTGCAACTGCTGTCACGCGCACTGGAGCCATTGTTTCTGAAACTGATGCCGGATGTACCCAGAAACCATCCTTCCCATGGCAGTATCACCATGAATATTGCCGCCAATATTCTTGGCCTTGATAACGCGGCCACGCCAATGGGCCTGAAGGCCATGCAGGACCTGCAGACCCTGAACCCGGAAAAAGACACTGCTAGCAACCCGCAGATACTGTTCCTCGTGCTCAATACATCAGCCGTTACCCTGTTACCGGTCACCATCTTTATGTACCGCGCGCAGCTGGGTTCGACCGACCCGACCGCCGTTTTTCTGCCAATACTGATGGCGACCAGTGCATCAACACTGACCGGACTGCTGGCGGTAGCCTACGTGCAGAAAATTAATTTACTGGATAAGACCATTATTTTCTATTTTGCTGCCTTTGCCCTGTTACTGGCGGTACTGGCCAGCTTCCTGACTTCACTGCCAACCGAAAAAATGGCAGAGACTTCCAGCCTGCTGGGTAACTTTATTCTGTTTGGTGTTATTATGCTGTTCCTGTGCGCCGGCTGGTACAAAAAGGTCAATGTCTACGATGCCTTTATCGACGGTGCCAAGCAGGGCTTTGATATCGCCATCAACCTGATTCCCTACCTGGTGGCCATGCTGGTCGCCGTCGGCCTGTTACGCAGCAGCGGGGTACTCGACCTTCTGCTTTCCGCCTTCGATACCGGGTTCACCCTGCTTGGCTTTAACACCGATTTTATCCAGGCGCTGCCAACCGCATTTATGAAACCGCTGAGCGGCAGCGGCGCCCGTGCCATGATGCTGGAAACCATGAATACCTATGGTGTGGATTCATTTGCCGCCACTGTCTCCGCCATTATGCAGGGCAGCACCGAAACCACCTTTTATGTACTGGCTGTCTACTTTGGCAGCGTCGGCATAAAACACGTGCGCCATGCACTGGCCTGCGCACTGCTGGCCGATCTTGCCGGTATTACCACCGCTATCTTCGCCGGGTATCTGTTTTTTCATTAAAGACAAACAGAAAAACTTTTTCACCACAGAGTCACAGAGGACACAGAGAAAAGCTTTATATATTTTACTGTACCTACGGCACAGTAAAACAAAAAACTCTGTGTCCTCTGTGACTCTGTGGTAAATAATTTTTTTACTGGCAATTAACATCGCAATGCTTTAAAACATACAGATCATGTTAAAAATGCCGTCTACCCGATTTCTTTTTATCGCTTTAACGTTGCTGTTACTGTCGGCCTGCTCCATGGACAAGATGATGGTAAAAGCATCCATGCCCATGATTGAAGGCGGCATCGAAGCCATGAACCAGGAACCGGATCTGGAGCTGGCTGAAGACTCCATGCCGGCCAATATCAGTATGCTTAACAGCCTGATCAGGCTTGACCCTGAAAACGTAAAACTGCATGTTTATGCCGCACAGGCGTATTACGGTTTATCGTATGGTTTTAATGAAGACAAAAACATCAAACGCGCCGACCGTTTCTACCAGCGCGGCCTCAAGCACGGCCTGATCGCCCTCGACCTGCTCGGTATAAAAGATATAAAAAAAACCAGCCCGGATGAA
>JAJRTD010000276.1 GCA_024278435.1 Gammaproteobacteria bacterium
GTCAGCGCCGGCCTGGGTTTTGCCTGGCTGCCGGAACACAGTATCCACAAACAACTGAAAAATCAGCAGCTTAAAAAACTTGATCTGCGCAGCGGTAGCCAGTACATCACCCCGCTGTACCTTATCTCCGGCAACCGGGAGAACCCGGGGCCGGGCACACAGTTACTGGCACAGATCCTCAGAGATACGGTAAACCACTAGCATCCGGCAGCCCGGGCATTGCAACACAATAAATCGCTTATTCCGTTCACAATAAATATTTGTGTCTATACTACTACCTAGAATTATTAAGAATAATTAACACTGAATAGAAGAGTATTATGAAAATCAAACAACTGTTTTGTCTTGCTGCCCTGACTGTCCCTTTTACTGCTCATGCTGATACCCTGTCGATTTCAGCCGG
Organism: Gammaproteobacteria bacterium; assembly: GCA_024278435.1. Taxonomy (GTDB): domain Bacteria; phylum Pseudomonadota; class Gammaproteobacteria; order SZUA-229; family SZUA-229. The sequence goes on from JAJRTD010000276.1 coordinate 404, forward strand.
TGCCGGCATGTGGAACGCGGCACCCAGCGGCAGCTTTCAGAAAAAAGGCGACCCGACCGATGTCAATGTTAAGGATGAGCTGTTCTGGGGAAGTGAATCACAGGGTTACCTGTTTGCCACGCTGGAACACCCGGTGCCGATTATTCCAAACGTAAAAATCATGGCTACCAAGATTGACCAGTCAGGCAATGGTAACGCAAGCTTCACATTTGATGGCGTTAACTACACCGGCAATGTGAACAATGATTTTTCCATACAAACCGTTGATTTAATAGGCTACTACGAAATACTGGACAACGTGGTCAGCCTGGATATCGGCCTTAACATTCGCAGCCTGAAAGTTGATTACACAATTAATTCAACAACGACAAATACAACAACCTCGGATTCCATGAGCCAAACCATCCCCATGCTGTATGCACTGGTTGGCGGCTCACCGATTCCCGACCTGCTTATCAGTGGTGAATTAAGTTATATCGCCTATTCCGGCAGCACTATTTCAGACTTCACTGCCAAGGTAGCTTATACCACCGATTTCTTTGTCGGCTTTGAAGCCGGATATCGCAAACAGCAGTACACCTTTGATGATGTTTCCAGCACCGATGCGGATCTGTCGTTTGATGGTGTGTTTGCCGGTGCTTATCTGAAGTTTTAAAAACAGACTAAAATCTATTCACCACAGAGGCACAGAGAACACAGAGTTTTTTTATGTTAACTGTGCCGCTGGCGCAGCTAACAATACAAACGTTTTTTCTGTGCTCTCTGCGCCTCTGTGGTGAATCGCTTTTAAAGTTTATTCCTCAATAGCCGGCAACGGCGTCTGCTGTGATTGCAGAAACCATTTTTCAGTAACCACCTTTTTAGTAAACCAGCGGGTTTTCATTAACTGGCTGGCAAACAATCGCTTGACCGGCATTGGCAGGCGTTCCATCAGGTCCGGTTCCGGCTGACGTTCTCCAAAACGCTGTTGCATTAGATCATTGTAGGCCTGTAACTTTTCTTTACTGTAATCGCCATTACATGTGCCAATAACCCGGGCCGCCAGTATGGCTGACTCAACGGCAGGCCGTATACCTTCGCCACTTTGCGGGTATGCCAGACCGGCGGAATCACCGATCAGTAAAACATGATCAGCCACCATTTCACGTAGCGCGTGGTTATACAGCAAGTAAGCATGGCCGTTATATTTTGCCGTAATGTCAGCAGGAATTTTCCCCTGCGCCACCAGGTAGTCACAGAATTGTTGCACATGGCCGGATAATTTATTCTTGTCTTCACGCCCCAGCCCGATATTTAAATAATCACCTTTACGGAAAACCCAGCCATAGCCCATTAAATCGGGCGTAAAAAACAGCTCCGGTACAGCCTCCTTTATTGTGCAGCTTTGTTTCTGCTGCGCGCTCATCTCAAATTCAGCTTCCTGGGCAACAACCGCCAGTTCACTGACGCCTTTTGAACCGATCGCTCTTGCTACCGGGCAGTAATGGCCGCCGGCACCCACCACCAGTTTCGCAGCATAATCGTCGTTGACCTGCCAGCCGTCTTCGATGCTTTGCATTTTTTTAAAGGCTTCATTCAGTATCAGTTCGGCGCCACAGCGCTGCAACAGATAATCATCGAACTCAATACGGCGAATACCATAACTTACCGGCTCACCCGGAAAAGAAGATTCCACCTGCTGCTGGCCCAGCATGCTAATTTTAAAACCATTGATTTTTTGCAGGGTGTTGCGCAGGGCGTAGTCGTCCAGGTCAATGTTCAACATGCGCATCACTTGCGGCGTGACCCAGCCGGCACAGATTTTCTGCCGGGGAAATGCCTGCTTGTCCAGAATTCCGATTTTTAATCCGGCGTTTCTCAGGCTGTAGGCGAGTGTTGAACCGGCCGGCCCACCGCCGATGATTAACAGGTCATATTGCTGCATTTACATTATTCCGTTTCCGAAGACACCACGGTTAATTTTGCCTTACCGGTAACCACGTTCTTTTCACCATCATAGATATGGTGGCGTGACCACGGAACATCATTATTTGTTGCGTGAGTGAACACCAGCTGGAACAAATGCAGTTCACCAACATTAAATGCGGCCAGTGAACCATGCAGATACAGCCCCCAGGCTTTGACAAACTCTTCATCCATCATGCGGGTGATTTCTTCCTCGTGCTGCTTGAAGCGCTCGATCCACAGCTCCAGTGTGCGTGCATAATGTAAACGTATATTCTCAACATCGTAGACAGAAAAATCATTGGGCTCAAAAATCTGCATCATCTCACTGAGTGTCGCCGGGCAGGCACCGGGAAAGATGCGACGCTCGATCCAGGCGTTCATCGGCCCGGATATAATGCGGCCGATACTGTGAACCAGCCCCCTCCCCGCCGGTTTTAAACAGCGCTTGATTACTTCACCGAGTTCTTTGTAATCCTGTTTTGCCACATGCTCCAGCATGCCAACCGAAACGAACACATCATACTGGCCCTGAATATTGCGGTAATCCTCCAGCACGTACTCAACCCGGTCTGACAGGCCTTCCTCTTCTGCACACTGGCGTGCATACTTCACCTGTTCGCGGGAAATATTATAGGCGGTCACTTTGACGCCATAGTGTTTTGCCATAAAGCGTGCCAGGCCACCCCAGCCACAACCGGCTTCAACCACCGTATCACCCGGTTTTAACTGTAGCTTTCGACAGATGTGGTGCAGCTTGGCCACCTGGGCCTGCTCCAGCGTCAGGTCCTGTTGTGGAAAATAGGCACAGGTATACTGCATTGCCTCGGCGTCCAGCCAGAGCTTGTAAAAGTCATTACCAATATCATAATGGTGGTAGATATTTTCTTTGGCCTTGTCAAAAGAATTGAATATCCGGCGATGCCCCAGCCATAACACCAGCCTGCGCAGCAAGCCCGGCCGGCCTTTGCCACTGATACCGTTATAAATTATTTCCATAAACTCGGCCATGTCGCCCTCAAACTCGACACGGCCGGTACAGTACAGGTCACCCCAATGCAGTTCGGGGTCGATGATGGTTTTAAACAGTGCTATACGGTCGCAGTACACCATAGCTGCCACTGGTTTTTCACAGGGAGGCGTTACCTCAACACCATCCCACAGGCTGATACGTACCGGCGGGTTGCCCACCACTTCAACCATTTTTCTCACCAGCCAGCGATCAAATGCCGTAACGCCGGAATGAAACATCGGTGATTTTTTACGGTGCGACTGCCTGATGAAAGAGGAATTATTGTTAGCCAGGGACTGGCTGTCAGGTATTTGTTGTAATGGCTCAGAATTTTGCATTTATATTTATCCTTTTTTATACCGCAACATTCATTTAAGAAACCTCTGACTAATATCATTCAGAGCATTAGCGTAGAATCTTTTACTCCATAAGTCTTTTATGGTGCAGTGCTCCAGGATCTCTCGACTGCCCTCAAGATGACAAATACTGAATCAATCAGGGATTCCTTAATTTTCATATATTTCAACCTGATGGCTGTCATCTACAAAAACCGTTTACGCATCAAAGAATAATACTACAACCGTATGGCTGTCAAACTCATGCTGTCACATGCCGGCGTTAAAGGATAAAATGCCCAGCCATGTTACAGGCAATAAATCTAGGCATCCAGCGCGGTGTCAAACTGCTGTTTGAAAATACCAGCTTTCAAATTCATCCCGGACAGAAAGTCGGCCTGACCGGTGCCAACGGCACCGGGAAGTCCAGCCTGTTTGCACTTATCCTGAAGCAGCTGCCCGCCAGTGCCGGTGACTGTATTTACCCGGCAAACTGGGTAGTGGCTCACGTGGCACAGGAAATGCCGGACAGTACAAAAACCGCCATTGAATTTGTGCTCGATGGCGATGCCGAGCTGCGCCAGGTACAGCATGCGATAGAAGCCGCCGAAAAAAACAACGATGGCATGCTGCTTGCCAACCTGCATACCCAGCTGGACAATATCAACGGTTACACGGCAAGGTCCCGTGCCGGCCAGCTACTGGCCGGCCTTGGTTTCAGCCGGGCCGATGAAAACCGTATCATTAACGAGTTTTCAGGCGGCTGGCAGATGCGCCTTAACCTGGCAAAGGCGCTGATGTGCCGCTCCGATTTACTGCTGCTTGATGAGCCAACCAATCACCTCGATCTGGACACCATTATCTGGCTGGAATCCTGGCTGACCGCCTATCGCGGCACGCTGCTGCTTATTTCGCATGACCGGGATTTTCTCAATAATATATGCACCCACATTGCCCATCTTGAACATCAGAAAATACAGCTGTATACCGGAAACTATTCGGCCTTTGAACGTATCCGTGCTGAACGTCTGGCAGCGCAACAGTCGGAACACGCAAAGCAGCAGCGCAATATCGCGCATATCCAGTCCTACATTACCCGTTTTCGCGCCAAGGCCACCAAGGCGAAGCAGGCGCAAAGCCGCCTCAAGGCACTGGAACGCATGCAACTCATTGCCCCGGCACATGTTGACTCGCCGTTTCATTTCTCGCTGTTCGAACCGGAGAAAATACCCAACAGCCTGCTGCACATGGAACACATCGATGCCGGTTATAAAGACCGGCTTATTTTAAAGAACGTCAGCTTTCATCTACTGCCCGGTGACCGCATCGGCCTGCTGGGACCCAACGGCGCCGGTAAATCAACCCTGATCAAGGTACTGGCCAACTACCTGCCGGTGCAAAACGGTGAATACCGGCTGGCAAAGGAAACCCGTATCGGTTATTTCGCACAACACCAGCTTGAGCAACTGCATGCCGAACATTCACCGGTTGAACATTTGCAGCAAATCGACAAAAACGCGCGTGAAGCCGACCTGCGGAACTACCTGGGACGCTTTGGCTTTTCCAATGACATGGCCCTGTCAAAAATACAGAACTTTTCCGGCGGTGAAAAATCCCGGCTGGTCCTGGCTATTATCATTTACCAGAAACCCAACCTGCTGCTGCTGGATGAACCGACCAATCATCTCGACCTTGAAATGCGCGAAGCGCTTGCCGAGGCCCTGCAGGACTTTTCCGGCGCCATGGTGATTGTTTCCCATGACCGCCACCTGCTGAATGTCACCTGCGACAAGTTGCTGCTGATCAACCAGCAGACACTCAGTGAATTTCCGCTAGGCCTGGATGAATACCCGAAATGGTTAAGTGAGCATAACAACAGTATCAACAGCAACACCGGCACTGACACCGAAGTAAACAGCAAGCACACTGCCGACCCGGCCTTATCAAACAAGGACCGTAAACGACTGGAGGCCGAACAGCGCAAACAGACGTTGCCCTTGAGAAAAAACATACAACGGCTGGAAAAAAAGATGGAACAACTGGACAGTGAAATGAAGCAGATCGACCATCAGCTCAGCGACAATGATATTTATGCGGAAAATAATAAAGAAAAACTACAGGCGTTGCTGATTAAAAAAGCCGATCTGGAAAAAACGCACGAGGATGCTGAAAATGACTGGCTGGAAACCAGTGAGAAACTGGAAAAAATGCATTAGTCAAAACCCTATGACAATTATTACAGCGATGAAAAACTACCGATGCGACTGAATTGTCTGCAACGATTTGAATGCTAATCCCAGCGGGGTGAGGAAAAAACATAAAAGCCATTTAACCACAGAGGCACAGAGGACACAGAGTATTATTTTGTTAACTGCGCCTACGGCGCAGTTAACAATTAAAAATCTTTTCTCTCTGTCCTCTGTGCTAAATCCCCTTTACAGTTTCTGTGCTGTCAAAAAGACTCTGTACGATACGACTGCATTCTCTGCTCCGAATCGTCGTAACACATAATAATATCTTTCACGATATCACTGCGCACAATGTCCTCGTATTCGAACTCGTGAACATACACGCCCTTTACATCGTGCACCCGGCTGATTGCATCATGCAAACCGGAGTAACAGCGGATATCTTTCTGGCTGAGGTCGCCATTGATCACCACGGTGGAATCCCGTCCGATTCGCGTCATGAACATTTTCATTTCTTCCGGCGTACAATTCTGTGCTTCATCAAGCACCACAAAGGTGCGGTTGAATGTTTTACCACGCATATATGCCAGCGGCTCAACACTGATGTTACCGTTTTTCAAAGCACACTCCACCACCCCTTTTCCGGCATTGCTGATCAAACAGGATTTAAAGGCGGCAAAATACGGGTCGAATTTTTCCTCCAGTTTCCCGGGCAGGAAACCCATACTGTTACCGGCCTCCACCGCCGGGCGGGTAAAAATGATGCGGTCAATTTCGGCCGAGATTAATGCCTGCGCTGCCATTGCAGCCGTGCAGTAGCTTTTTCCGGTCCCGGCAGGGCCGAGGCCAAAGATTAAGGTATGGGTTTTGATGGCAGACATAAAAAGATCCTGTGCCCTGTTTTTTGCCTGTATGGGTTTGACGGGTTTTGTTGCAGAGGGGGTTGTTTTGTAGGAGTGGGAGGGATGGTATGAATCGTTGTGCGGGCCGGTGTGGAAGTCGATGACGACGTTATCCTCCGACAGGTAATCCAGTTTATGACGTTTATTTTTCTGTTTTTTCGCTCTACCATGCTTTCTCGACATGTATCCACCTCGGAAATCGGTTAACTGTTTAATTCATAGTTATTTTGAACATTTATTTTATTGTCGATTTCATACCTCGCTGCCTTGTTTACAACTATTTTTACAACTTTACAGGCTTAAAGTAAACCGGTTTCTGCTGTTTTATTAAAATAATTTTCTATCCAATAATATTAACCGTATTGTATGCTATTCCCTACAGGATACTTTTCACGGCGGGCTGCTTTTATGGGTGAAGAAATACAATACAGTCATTTCAATAAATCGGACTACCAGCAATTCCTTGCCCGACTCAGGGAAGAGACCACACTGGTAAAAAGCTGGTTTGACAGCGGCCGTTTTTCAACTGACCCGCTGATGGCCGGTTACGAACTGGAGGCCTGGTTAATTGATAACAGCGGTACCCCGCTCGCCATCAATGAGCAGTTTCTTGAACTCGCCAACAATCCATTGTTAAGCCCGGAACTGGCAAAGTTCAATATCGAACTGAATGTTGAGCCGGAAAAACTGACCGGCAATGTCCTGTCCATATTTGAAAACAAGCTGAACACGCTCTGGCAACAGTGCATGTCAACAGCAGGCAAACTCGACGCCAGCATACTCGGCATCGGCATCCTGCCTACCCTGCATGATAATGATCTCACACTGGAAAATATTTCATTGCTTGACCGTTACCGGGCACTGAACGAACAGGTTCTACGGCAGCGTAATGGCCTGGAGATAGAACTGAACATCAATGGCGAGGACCACCTGCAGGTAAAACACAAGGACGTTATGCTGGAGGCCGCAGCAACGTCACTGCAGATCCACATACAGGTTCCACAGCAAAACGCTGCCCGATATTTCAACGCAGCAGTGCTGCTGTCTGCACCCATGGTGGCGCTGAGCGCAAACTCACCCTGTCTATTCGGTAAACGTCTGTGGCAGGAGACCCGCATCCCGGTATTCGAACAGGCCGTACCCACCGGCGGTTATGGCGGCGCAGCCACCGGTCCGGTGCACCGTGTCAGTTTCGGCTCGGATTATATTCGTGACTCGCTGTTTGAATGTTTCCAGGAAAACCTCGATCATTACCCGGTACTGCTGCCGGTACGCTACCCGAATGATATTTCTGAACTAAAACACCTGCGCCTGCATAACGGCACCATCTGGCGCTGGAACCGGCCACTAATCGGTTTTGATGACGACCATAAACCGCATTTACGCATCGAGCATCGCGTCTGCGCGGCGGGGCCGAGCACACTCGACAATGTCGCCAACATCGCTTTTTATTATGGCCTGCTGCATTATTACGCCAACACTGAAAAACCTCCAGAATTCGACATGCCATTTGCCGATGCAAAAAATAATTTTTACCGCGCAGCACAACTCGGACTGAAACACAAGACCAGCTGGTTCAGCAAAAGCAGCGACACATTACAAAAAATAATTCTGGAAAAATTACTGCTCGAAGCCGAAGCCGGCCTGTACAAACTTGGCATCGACCAGCAGGACTGCCAACACTACCTTTCCATCATCGAACAGCGCGTGACAAAAAACCGCACTGGCAGCGAATGGCAACTGGCTTTTCTTAACACACATCAAGACGACCGAACCCTGCTCACGCTAAACTATCTGCATAATCAGAAATCCGGCCAGCCGGTACACGAATGGGACCTTGAAAGCAGGCACTAAAACAGGCAATAACGAGACAAAAAAATGCTAAATGAAATGAACTACATCCCCGATGCATTTCTTGATGCAAAAGCAGAAGACCTGCACGAAATACTGCCGGCACCGACGCTGTTTCACCTGCAAGGCGAAAACCCGCAACCACTGTTTTTATGCACTTTATTA
>JAJRTD010000277.1 GCA_024278435.1 Gammaproteobacteria bacterium
ACCTCAAAGCTGATCTGCAAGAAACCGATATATGAAGCACTGGCGGAAAACCTGCTGGCGATGATGTCGGATGAAAAGAGCCGGCAGAAGACTGCTGCCAGCAATTAATGTTATCCTGCATCAGGTAAAAACCGGAACAGCAGGAAAAGCCTTTATCTACATATGCCCAGAGAGCCGAAGCTTTTAGCAGCCATAACCGTTCAGTTTGTCCTGCTGCTGTTATTGTTATTGACTGCCTGCAGTTATTTACCATGTCCGGACATCTGAAGCTTTTAGCCGCCATAACAGCCCATTTTGTCCTGCTGCTGTGTTTATCTGCCTGCAGTAATCCACAGGTACAGGCACAGGCGGATACCACCTTGCAGCATCCCAGGCTGACGCCGGAGTCGGTGATAATGTCTGATGGTTATGCCTTGCCTCTGAAAACATGGAAGTCGACAGACGCCCCGTCTGCCATAGTGCTTGCATTGCACGGTTTTAATGATTACAGCAATGCCTTCGATACGACTGCGCGCATCTTTGCCGATAATTCGATCATCACCTATGCCATCGACCAGCGTGGTTTTGGAGCGACAGAACAGCATGGTATCTGGGCAGGGTACAGCGCAATGCAATCCGACCTGATTGCAACGGTCAACCTGCTGTGTGAGCGCTACCCTGATCTGCCGGTATTTCTGCTGGGCCAGAGTATGGGCGGTGCGGTAATACTCAGTGCGGTACAGTCGTTACAGCAAACCTGTATACAGGGTGTGATCCTGTCGGCTCCCGCCGTATGGGGCTGGCAAACCATGCCATGGTGGCAAACGGTACCGTTGCGCCTACTTGCGCATACCATGCCCGGACATACCCTGACCGGTGAAGGCCTGGAAATTCATCCGTCAGATAATGTCGAAATGCTGCGCGCATTAGGTCGTGACCCTCTGGTCATCAAGGAAACGCGCATCGATGCAATTTATGGCCTTACCGATCTAATGGAAGCCGCGCTGGTCAACAGCGGAGCACTGACAATGCCGGCATTAATCCTTTATGGTGAGCATGATGAGATCATTCCGCCGGCACCGTTTTGCCAGATGATCCATACGCTTCCGGATAGCGCTGCTTCTCATTGGCGTCTGGTACTTTACCCAAATGGTTATCACATGCTGTCGCGTGATCTGCAGGGTGAAGTTGTAATCCGGGATATGGTGACGTGGATACATGACCAGAAAGCACCGCTACCTTCCGATCAGGAGCTTGTGCCGGACACGGCCCGTATACCGGCCCGTTTATCGGCGTTGAATGATTGTGATTAAATAAACGAAGTCAGTGCTGTCGCGTTAAATTACATTGTTATCCTGAGCGGAGCGTAGTGGAAAGATCTGTAAGCTGCATTGCCTGGCATCTAAGATCCTTCGGCTCCACTACGTTACGCTCAGGATGACAATTTAAAGTGACGGAACAGCAACGAAACGAAATCAGGGTGAAGCAGGTAAATTAAATATACCTAAGCTTGTGGTTTGGCTGGATATGCAGACCTTGTCTACAGCAGCAAACAATCTACTATGCTATATGCCGCGGCAGCCATAGAATCATGATGGCGCAGAAAATCGCCAGACCGACAACAAACCAGATGAATTTTTTCCGGGTCCGGGCAAGATCTCTCTCCTGCTGCGCCGGTGTCGGTGCCTTGCATACGGGGCAGTAGTTTTCTTCTTCAGCGACTTTTCCGCCGCAATGATTGCAGGTTATTTTACTCATTGATTACCGTGCTTTTTTTCTTCTTTTGTGGCCAGCAGTTTTCGCCTGATAGCAGGACTGTTCTTGTCAGCCGTGGAAAATGCAAAACGGCCATAGAGTACACAGCCCTTCATGCCGGGATCGCAGGGCCGGTTTTTGACCTTTGAACAAAGCCCTTTTACTTCATGCGGGCAGCCCCATGAACCGGACATATTGATACCTTTTTCTGTTACCTGTCAGCTGTCATGATATACGAATAAATGGTACGAGACCACGTTTATCATTGCCGTGGATAATCGTGCACTGTCCTCTGCTGCAGCCCTGGGAGCCATAATATGCGTGGTGCTCAGGTTTTGTTATCTTACAAGCATTGAAATTACGCCAGATCTGTTGGCGGTTTCTGTAATTTCCTGTAAGCCAGAGGTATAATAGACTTGCTTAGAGGTGCGCCTGGCAGCGCGTTTATTCGAGCGTCGGTTATTTACTACTTTTAATTGTTTAATATGAAATATCTCCAGCAGCTTGGCCCCGGTTTGAATGCCTACACGGTAAGTTTTGATCCTTCTTTGTTAGATACATTAAGAACAGTATTTGACGACTATTTAAGAGAGCGGTTAAACCGGGAGGGCTATGCCTATCTGTTTACCGGCATGGAACAGATAAACATCCAGATGAAACTTGAAGACCTGCAGTTTCATATTACTTCCTACGGTACAGCGCCGCTGTTGTGGATATCGAACAACAATGCACATACCTATAATATCTTTAAATCCTTTATGAATGAACTGGGTATCATGGAGGATATCAGGGAACTGGTTGATTTTGAAAACGGGATAGAAGTTTATTGCGGCTTTTTTGTGGTCGGCAGGAAAATGGACCGGGAAACGTGGCATAAGGATTTTCAGGATGGCGCGAATGCCTACACCTTGATCACGCCATTATTTGAGCTCGATCAGTCACATGGCAACCTGATGTATAAAGATGGCGAGTCAACGGTTAGAATCCACGAATATAAGATGAACGAAGCGGTTGTTTTTGGCGATGGCTTTGAACATGCAACACAGCCATATCCTGAAACAGATAAGTTAAGAGTGATGCTGAGTTTTACTTTTGGCACGGATAAAACAGAGTACTGGAATACTTTAAAGGAAACTATCGGGGAACAGTCAAATTACATGATCTTGCCCTGTGGTCATGAGAAGGGTAGTTGCCAGTGTCTTACTGTTTAGGGAGCCTCTGATTAATGTCATTCTGAGCGTTAGCGAAGAATCTTTTACTCCGTCAGTTATTGATAGTGCAGTGGCCTAAGATCCCTCGACTGCGCTCGGGATGACAAATACTGAATTAATCAGAGGTTACTTAGCTTTTAAAGGGGCTGTGACAATTGAAAATCATTGTTCATGTATCAGTTGATGGGTTCGGATAACAGGTCTGCTAAAAAACTACATTTGTTTGAAGACTGTTCCGGTCATTTGTGGCGTGAAAGAAATTGTAGGTATGAATAAATTCGCACCTACAAGAAAGAACATGCTTTTCTTCGCGTCTTTTTATACGGCTTATCGTTTTATTTTTAAATGCCGGCTCCTGGCTGTTTTAGCTCTCCGGGCAGATCACTTCATAAATTGATGAATAGTCCATAAGCTCCATGCCGTTTTCAACCGCCGTGCTGGTTATTCTTTCAATGCCTTGCAGTGCGTCTGTGTTCAGTCCGGATGCTTTGGCATCATCGATAAAAAGCCGGACATCTTTAAGCAGGTGCCGGGTTGAGAAGTTGGCGGTGGCAAAGTCATGGTCCAGGTATTTCTGCAGCTTCTTGTCATAGGTTTTTGCATATAGCGCACTTTCGCGCACGGTTTCCATAAACAGGCCGGTATCCACGCCATTCCTGATGGCATAGCCCAGGCTTAGAGAAAAACCGGCGGTTAGTGATGCAATCAACTGGTTCATCGACAGCTTGAGCGCTGCCGCTGTGCCGGTTTCACCGATGTAGCGGGGTGTTGTGCACAACACATTCAGGGTCGGCAGTGCCTGCTCGAACACATCCTTTGATCCACCCGTCATGATTATCAGTGTGCCTGCTTTAGCCTCGGGCAGGCTGCCGAGTACAGGGGCTTCAAGATAACGCCCGCCGGATGATGCTACCGCCTCGCCGATTGTTTTTGACTGCCGGGGTGAGATCGTCGCCATCTGTAAAATGGTTTTATGGTGCAGGCTTTGCTGCTTATTCGGTTTATCGAGTTGCAGGAGGCTGTTAATTGCTTCTGCATCACTGACCATCAGAATAATGGTGCTGGACAGGCGGATCAGTTCATCCGCAGTATCACATACGGTGACACCGTTTGTGACCGGGGTTTTAATATTGTCCCGGGTACGATTAAAAATCCTGACCGTATAGCCCTGCGACAGGTAGCGTTCGACGAACGTCTGTCCCATCAGGCCGATACCGATAATACCTATGTCCACTATGTGCCTTATGCTGGAATACTGGCGTTGAGTATGTTGAGCCGGTTAAACTGTTTCCGGCTCAAACTCGACCAGCGTATCAACATCCGTCTCGTAATCAACGCCGTCCACCCCGAAACCAAACAGTTTTAAAAATTCATCCTTGTAGCCCTGGTAATCGGTTATTTCAAAAAGATTTTCGTTGGTTACCTGCGGCCATATTTTCTTGACCTTGTTTTGCACTTCGTCGCGCAGTTCCCAGTCATCCATGCGGATACGTGCGGCATCATCCAGGTCCGGACCACCGCCCTTGTATAACTGGGTGCGGAACATGCGGTTTATCTGCTCGATGCAGCCTTCGTGGATGTCCAGTTCTTTCATTACCTTGAAGCCGATGGCGATATATAAAGGCATCACCGGGATGGCTGCAGATGCCTGCGTGACCACGCTCTTGAGCACAGCGACATTGGCCGTGCCGTTAATACCGGCGAGTGAATCC
>JAJRTD010000278.1 GCA_024278435.1 Gammaproteobacteria bacterium
ATACAGCACATTTTATCTCAGCATGATTCTCACCCTACTTAATCAGAGTATCCCTAGGCGCTTGCGCGCAGTGAAGAATGAAAAGTGAAAAGTGAAAAATGGTTTTTCGTGCCGCAGGCACGTGGTCTAGTGACTACCGGCTTAAGTGAAAAGAAATAATTTTTCACTTTTCATTTTTCACTTTTCATTGGCTATTGCGCTCACGCGCAATAGCCCTGTGTCCTATATCCGTGCGGTAGTACATGTTGTTCCAGTTTATTTTTTTGACCAGCTCATAGGCGCGTTGCTGTGCTTCGGTGACGTTGTCGCCGAGGGCGACGGCGCATAATACGCGGCCGCCGTTGGTGACTACCTTGCCGTCTTTTTCAGCGGTACCGGCATGGAAAACTTTTGTGGATGCGGTTTCGGTGTTTTCCAGGCCGCTGATAATGTCGCCTTTTTCATAACTGTCCGGGTAGCCGCCGGCGGCAAGTACCACGCCCAGCGAGGTGCGCGGATCCCATGCGGTTTCGGCCTGGTCGAGTTTGCCGTCAACTGCATCAAGACAGTGCTGCACCAGGTCGGATTTCAGGCGCATCATGATGGGCTGGGTTTCCGGGTCGCCAAAACGCACATTGTATTCCAGAACTTTTGGAATACCTTGCTCATTAATCATCACGCCGGCATATAAAAAGCCGGTGAAGGCATTGCCTTCATCCGCCATGCCCTTAACCGTCGGCTCAATCACCATCTGCATAATGCGCTCATGCATCTCGGTGGTAACTACCGGGGCCGGGGAGTAGGCACCCATGCCGCCGGTGTTGGGGCCCCTGTCGCCATTGTCGCGTGCCTTGTGGTCCTGCGAGCTGGCCATGGGCAGAATGTTTTTGCCGTCCACCATGCAGATAAAGCTGGCTTCCTCGCCGTATAAGAACTCTTCAATTACCACGCGGGCACCGGCGTCGCCAAACTTGTTGCCGGCCAGCATGTCTTTAACGGCGGCAATCGCTTCCTCGTTGTTTTGCGCAAGAATCACGCCCTTGCCGGCAGCCAGGCCGTCGGCCTTGATAACAATGGGGGCGCCTTTCTCCTCGATGTATTTGATGGCAGGCTCAATCTCGGTGAAGTTGCCATAAAACGCGGTCGGGATATTGTGCCGTTCGAGAAAGTCCTTGGTAAATGCCTTGGAGCCTTCCAGCTGTGCGGCGGCTTTGCGCGGGCCGAATATTTTCAGGCCGTTGTCGCTAAAGACATCGACGATACCGTTGACCAGTGCGGCTTCCGGACCAACGATGGTCAGGTCAATGCGGCTGTCTTTGGCAAAGTGCAGCAGTGCCGGAATGTCTTCCGCGCCCACTTCGATGTTTTGTATATTGTTTTCCCGTGCGGTGCCGGCATTGCCGGGAGCGACGAATACCTGCTCTACCAGCGGTGATTGTGCGGCTTTCCAGGCCAGTGCATGTTCGCGACCGCCGCCGCCGATAATGAGTACTTTCATGAGTATTTGAAGGTGGCTTATTTGAAAGCCGGATATTTTACACTTTTTACTGCGCCGGCGAAGATGAAAAGAGAAAACAATTTACGCAAATGACGCGAATATTTAAAGAGCCTCTGATCAATGTCATTCAGCATTAGTCGTAGGCCGACATAAGGTACGTTGCGAGCAGAAGCCGGCAACGTACCTTATGTCGGCCTACAATAAACCAATCCTGCAGGAATGCAGGCATTACAGGTTTTTACCCTGGTTTCAACAGGCTTGAGTGGGTGCTTGCATGGGATTGGGTGGTAATGGGATGACGTCCAGTCGTGAGAATCATTCTGGGCACTTCAGCGCACAGTGGTTGAATCGCAGGTCGTGATTTTTATTATGGCTGTATTGTTACCTGCAGCTATAGAAATACAGCCAGTCAGTGCCGGTTATCTGTGCCAGTTTATACAGCAGTAACGGCTGGGGGAGGGCTTCTTTGGGGAAGATATCGGTAATCTCGATAAACAGCCGGCCGTAACCGGCCATTTTTCGCCAGTTAAAGGTTTCGATAGCGGATGTGGTGTTGCAGTGCTGGCAAAGGATGCTGGTAGATGTTTTCGTATGCTGCCAGTTTTTAACTGCTTTGTTACAGGCAGGGCAATGTGGTGCTCTTGCCTGTTTCTGGCTGTGTATCAGTTCTGCTGTAGGGTACTGGTGTATTTTAATAAAGCAGAAATCGTCATTGTGTGCGCTGGCTTCAAATTGAATGGCGGGAGCACAGCCCATGTAAGCGATGTAATCCAGGTATTTGTCACCGCTAAAAAACGCGTTGCTATCATGCTGTGATTCGATCCTTTTCGCGATCAGGCCGGTTTGCTGTAAGGCGCTGATAAAGGTCGAGACCGGGGTTGCCGTGTACAAGGGTTGTGCAGGTTGTAAATACAGTGAGCATTTACCATGGCTTGATTTCATGACGGCTGGATCAGTCCGGCATGTTGCTTGCAGATGAGCTGTTTTTCCCGGTTCTGGTTTTTGTGTCATCATCATCCATCAGGATGCGATGGGCCGGTCCTTCGAGGTCATCAAACTGGTCGGATTTTACTGCCCAGAAAAATACACCGATAATAATCAGCACAATAATCAGTGCAACGGGCAGTAATATGTAAAGTATATCCATAAGGTGTGTGTTCTGAAAAATCAGTTTTTAAAGTATCTGCGTTTGTTTTCAGGGCGGCTGCTTTTAATGTTTCATCCGGTTTAGCCGCATGGCATTGAGTACTACAACCAGCGAACTGGTCGACATGCCTATCGC
>JAJRTD010000279.1 GCA_024278435.1 Gammaproteobacteria bacterium
ACATTTTGCCCACGAGGTCATGGAGAAAGTACAGGAGCTCTATGACACCCGCCTGCTCGACCAGGAATTTATCCATACCCACGAATCAGCCATCATCTCCATGATCGAGAATGTCGACCTGTTTGCCGAAGTTGTACCGGAGGACAAATACAATATTGTCGACACACTGCAAAAAGGCGGACACATTGTCGCCATGACCGGCGACGGTGTTAATGACGCACCTGCCCTGAAAAAAGCCGATTGCGGTTTCGCCGTTTCCAATGCCACCGATGCCGCCCGCGCAGCCGCTGATATTATCCTCACCGCACCCGGGCTGTCGGTAATTAACGATGCCATCCGACAGTCGCGCATCACCTTCGAGCGCATGAAAAGCTATTCGATTTATCGAATCGCCGAAACCGTGCGTATCCTGCTTTTTATGACACTGTCGATAGTCGTGTTCAACTTCTACCCGATCACCGCCATTATGATCGTTATCCTGGCATTGCTGAATGACATCCCGATTTTAACCATCGCCTACGACAATACCCGGGTAGAAAAAAAACCGGTACGATGGAACATGCCGGAGTTACTGATTATCTCCACGGTACTGGGTATTGCCGGTGTAATCAGTTCATTCCTGCTGTTTTATATCCTGGAAAACATGAAATTATCCGAGCCACTGATCCAGTCCATTATTTTCTGCAAACTGATCATTGCCGGCCATACCACTATTTTTGTTACCCGTACCGAAGACTGGATGTGGAAACGGCCATACCCCTCTGTCATACTGCTTAATGCCAGTTTCTGGAGTGCGGTGGTTGGCACCCTGATCTGTGTCTATGGCTGGATGGTCGAGCCTATAGGCTGGATATACGCCGGCTATGCATGGGCTTATGCACTGGCATGGGGGCTGTTCAACGATATGGTCAAGATGAGCACTTACAAATTTTTACGCATCTACGACCGCAATGACTGAACGAAGCCGGCATCGACCTATTAATAGAAGACAGGAATAGAAGCCATGCCTGAAACTATAAAAACCAGGGGTATTCATCACCACCTGGTTGACGAAATAACGCTGCTGGTGCTGATTATCTGCTCTTATATCGGCGTGGCCTACACCGATATCTCACCCGTACGCAGCCAGCACTACTGGTACTTAATGGTACCGGTGTTTTTTATCGCCAGCCTGACAACGGAATGGAAGCATGTTCATGCGGGGAAGTATCCCTGGAAGAATGTTATCTGGAACCAGCTGCTGCAATGGCTGGCCGTAATGGCAGCAATAAAGATGGTGTTTGTCATACAACAGATCGGGCGGCTGAATAACGAGACCACCGGTTTAATACTGCTGCTACTGTTTGCCGTAACCACTTTTATCGCTGGTATACGCATGGGCTGGCTGTTCCGCCTGGCCGGCATCTTTCTTGCCGCCAGCCTTCTTATACTGGCCTACCTGGAACGTTACCTGTGGCTACTACTACTCCTTGGCGCCGCCCTGCTGCTGGCCCACCATTTCCTTGCTGGCGGCAAAAAACACAGACCAGCGTCAGGGCATTCGGAGTCGTAACCGGATCACCTGACAGGCAACAGATAAACAGACATAAAAACCATAATTAGGTACAATTAAAATATAAACCGGAGACAGATAATGACAAAAAAGCCAACCGATGATCCGCTTGACGCACTCGGCGAAGTCTACGAAAAACTTTACGAAAATATTGTTAAAGGCATCCGTAACGCAGAGGAAAAATCCACTGCCGCGCTGCACAAGATAATTGAAGACGCCAGGGACACCGCGGTTGAACTGGGCGAAGTATCAAAAGAAGAAGCCGAGAAACTGGGCGACTACCTGAAACGTGACCTCAGTGATGTTATTGAACACGCATCAAAAACCGGCGGCGAACTGAAAGACTGGCTGGGATTTGAAACCACCCTGCTGGAAACAGAAATTCTGGACAAACTGCTGGACGTCGCCGACCCGACAACCGTCGAGTTGTTTAAACTGAAACTGGAGTCACGCCCGACACCAACATACCATACCGGCGAAATCACCGGCCCCGGCACACTCACCTGTGACAAGTGCGGAGAAAAAATCCATTTTTACAGGGCCGGAAAAATCCCGCCCTGCCCGAAATGCCACGAAACCCTGTTCCATCGTGAGATAGAAGTCTAGACAGAGATTAAAATCACAGGGATGTAGTCTTACATTTGACTACGGCGAGATATTTGTTCGATTCTGGGAGCGCAATCCCGCCAGACCGTCAAATGTAAGATCCGGGCCTGTGTGTTATGGCAAGTATCAAAAGCTTTAAATGTTAGTCCGCAAAGAACGAAAAAGACGCGAAGTGTTTTTTTTGCGAATGAATTCGCACCTACCTTTTAGAAACCATACCAGCCTGTTCTTCTTTCAATCTCTACGAAAGCGATTTATCACGCTGTTAATAACATAACCAAGCACTGCACCGATTACGCCACTTATAACTGCATAGACCGGTATAAATATAAACGCGATCGCCGCAGTTGAAGATGTATGCTCCTCAGTATAAAAAGTATACATCGTCTCCCATGAGCCCCAGATGATAAAAAGCAGAATACCTGCCAAACCACCCCAGGCGACTCCCTGTATATTTTTACCATTACTTTTTTCTCTGGACTTAAGCGTATAGAACAGTACCGCATAGGGAATCGCCCTGAATGCGCTAAAAAACAGATAGCCAGTTAACGAAAAGTATTGATAGGCGTCCTGAAAACCA
>JAJRTD010000280.1 GCA_024278435.1 Gammaproteobacteria bacterium
CAGCTGGCGACTCCACCTGGTGCTGCTCCGGCTGTTCCGGTACCGACGACTCAAGTGCTACGTCTGCCGTTTGCAACGCCCCGGCCCCGTCGCCAGCCTCCGCTTTTTCCTGTGCCACAGGCTCTTCAGACGCGACCACTTCCTGCGCAGGCATTTTGCCTTCATCAACAGCATCCTGAACGCCTTCTTTCTGCCCGGGCGGAGCACTCTGTTCCAGCTCGCTTAACAGCACAATCGGCTGTACATTTTTCAAAGGCTGCACACCGGCATAGGGATCATCCGGCTGACTGTTTAACTGCCAGGCGATATAAACCAGGTTCAATGAAAGCATAAACAGAAACAACCAGCGCATAACTACCCTTCCACCCTGCTTTCAGCTTTACTCATAATGCTATACAGCCCCTGCATAACCAGGTCAGGCTGATGCAGCATCTCCGGCACATCCGGATAATCCAGAACCGTTTGCGCAAAACCGCCGGTAATAATTATTTTTTCAGCCTGCGCCGACCGGGATATTTCACGGATCCCGGCCTGCAACAGCCTGTGCAACCCCCGGTTAACCGCATCATCGGTGTTATCGGGCATGCCTTCATCCGCTGCTTCAAACTGCAGCTTTAACGCCGATGCAACATTTGCTGTATCACCCAGCAGTGCAGCATGCATAGTAACGTATGACGGCAGGATATAACCACCCAGATGCATGCCGTCTTTATTGATAAAATCAAACGTGATTGCGGTACCCGCACTGATAACACAGACCGTCGCATGCGGAAACATCTGGTGCCCCGCGACCACCGCCGCCCAGCGGTCAGCGCCATGCTGTGCCGGGTCAGCATAAGCATGGGTAATATCTTTATATTTTTTTCGGGCCTCAAGAAAGGCAACCGGTAACTGCCAGTTGTCAGCAACCCATTGCTTTAACTGCCGCGACACCTGCTGCGCGGCAACGCTTACCACCAGCACCTGCAGCGGTTTTTCCAGCCCGGAAAACAACTGCCCGAACACCTCCGCCAGCTTATCCGGGCCATATGCAAGCGCTCCGCGGGAGACGATTGCCTCTGCCTGCCAGCAGGCATATTTGATCCGGCTGTTCCCTATATCAATTGTTAAAATCATTAACCATCCGCTTTTACGCTCACTTGCGCGCTGTTAAAAGCACGCTCTACACCATCAATGCTTACCAGTAACTCTGCCCTGTCATTCACGCCCGACACAACGCCGCTCAGAGTCTCCTCATTATCAAGAATAATTTCAACATTTTTATTTTTACAGTAATCATATTGCCGGCGGAATTTCTCCAGCTTACGCCCGGCATCAAGCTGAAAGCTCTGGCAACAACTCACCACGTTAGCGAGCAACAATGCGGCCACCTCGGTTCGCCCCGGCACGGCACCCGCGCACTGAAAGCCGAACTCGTTGCAGATATCAGTCAGCACCGGCATTTCCGGCAACCGGTCCAGCCCTGCCAGCGACATGTCATAGTTCAAACCAATACCGATAATAATCGCCATTTTTTTCGCATCGCCCGCATCCTTAAACGGCTGCGTCTCAACCAAAACCCCGGCGATTTTTTTACCGCGCACATAAACATCATTCGGCCATTTGATTTGCACGCCGGTTAGCCCGATGCCTTCCAGTGTTTCCGTAATTGCCAAAGCAATCGCCAGCGGCAATAAATGCATTTGCCGATACAGACGATCTACCGGCCAGGCCAGGCTCATGGCAATATTCTTATGTGCCGACATAAGCCAGTGCTTGCCCCGCCGACCCCTGCCCAGCGACTGCTCTTCGGCAAAACAGGCAAAAGGCAGCGCCTTGCCATCCCTGCATTGCCGCATAGCCCAGCTGTTCGTTGAATCAATCTGCCGGTGAACAACCACATCACCCCCCTGCTGACATTTACCGGCAAACGCCGCCCGCAACAAACCAAGCTGTAAATTATCCACCATCACCTGCTAAACCAAAGCCCCATCTCATCACTGCAAGCGTCCTGACTGAGCGCTGCCTTCAGCATGCACAATACCACGAAAAAGTGTCAAATTCTCGACACCAAACCATTGAAATACAAAACAAAAGAACAAAATAGCAAGTATTCCTGTTGGAAAATATTACATATAACCATTAAAAACAGCTGGATAAGCGAACATATTTTGTTCAATTATTTTTATTTTACAAGTCCATGTTTTTATTGAAAATGTGCCATTTGTTCAACAAACCTTGTCATTTTTTCAACAAAATATTTTCGAATTTCTTTACACTATGCTATAGTTTCTACATCAATTGACCGGATAGCTTCTGCGCTATTCCTCCGGACGCTCCGGCCAATCGGTTCCTAATTGCTCAAAAACCCGAAAAACCCTGTTAATTACTCGGCTCCTGTTATGCCGGCTGCTTCGGCTGTCCTGACATGCAGGCCCTGTAGGTTGGAGAGCACTTATGCCTATACTGACTTCCCGTTTTACCGCATCCCTGTTTACTTTTTTTATGGTGCTGCAAATTTCTTCATGTAGCTCCGAAGATGTACTTGATACCATTGCGACTACGGTTAGTGCGGACCCGCAAACTATCGCCGAGACCGAAACCAACCAGTTCTCCATTATCAGCGGCGTCGATAGTGGCAGCATTGTCGAGGACAATGACCCGGACGGTGACGGCTTCCTGGAAATCAGCAGCAAACTGAACATTACAGACAGTAACGCCAGTGAGTCTGCCTTTGTAGCAGAAATAATCACCGGCCTGTACGGCAACCTTGCCATTGACGCCGACGGCAACTGGACCTATAGCGCCGACAACAGCCAGAGCGCGATCCAGGACCTGTCAGCCGGCAGCGCTTTGACCGAAAGACTGACCGTCAGCAGCATTGACAATACAACGCACGTTATCACCATCACCATTGCCGGCGTAAATGAAAAGGCGGCAGCCAATCAGCCCGCAATAATCACCGGCGTTAACAGTGGCAGCGTGGTTGAAGACATTTACCCCAATGGCAACAACCTGCTGGAAATAAGCGCTAAATTAAATATCACCGACAACGATGCAGGCGAAGCGGCCTTTATCGCGAAAACCAGCAACGGTAAATACGGAAAACTGACGCTTAACAAGGCCGGTAACTGGAGCTATGCCGCCAGCAACAGCCAGAGCGTGATCCAGAACCTGAATAACGGACAGTCACTGATCGACAAGTTCACCGTCAGCAGTATCGACGGCACAACAAAAACCATTACGATTACCATCAAGGGCGCCAACGAAATCAACAGCCCGGCGGTAATCAGCGGCACCAGCAGTGGCAGCGTTACCGAAGATGTCGATCCTGATGGCGATGGCCTGATGGAAGTTGCCGGCAAATTAAATATCAGCGACAGCGATAGCGGCGAAGCAGCATTTATCGCAAAAACCATCACCGGCAGCTATGGCAAACTGACCATAAGCAGCAACGGAAACTGGAACTATGCCGCCAGCAACAGCCAGGGCGCAATACAGAACCTGACAACCGGAAACAAAATAACTGACGGCCTGGTCATTAGCAGTATCGACGGCACCAAAAAAACCATCGTTATCACGATCAATGGTGTCGATGAGGCGACCATCACCGGCACTGACATCAACCTGTCCTGGGTCGCTCCTGCCGAGCGCGAGGACAACAGCGGCCTGTTACTATCAGAGATTTCCGGCTACAAGGTTTACTACGGCACCACGTCCGGCAAGTACCCGAACACCATCCCGGTCAATAATGGCAGCGCCACCGGTTATACCATTACCGGTCTTAATTCCGGTACCTATTACTTTGTTGTAACCACGCTGGATACCGATGGCCGCGAGAGCCAGTACTCCACCGAGATTGTCGCTGTCAATTAACCGCCCGACATCCACCCGCAAATCAAGCGGGCAGAAAACCTGAAAAAATCACCGGGGCGACAGGAACCAGCTGTCAGCCCCGGTGTTATATTAGCCGCAGCAGCCGTATAAAGCATTATTCTGTTTCCATCTTCTGTAGCATGCTGTACCTGCAAGCCCCTCTGCACGCAATAAAAATCAGCAAAATCTTTATTTCAGCGGTAGAATACGCGGCTGTTAAACTCACCAACCCCATATATCATTTCTATGTCAGCTGAAGACAAAAGCACTACGCCGGTCAACTTTATCCGCACTATCATCCAGCACGATCTGGACACGGGCAAACATGCAACCGTACACACCCGCTTCCCGCCGGAGCCCAATGGCTACCTGCATATTGGTCACGCCAAGTCGATCTGCCTGAACTTTGGCATCGCCGAAGATTTCAACGGTATGTGTAACCTGCGTTTCGACGACACCAACCCTGAAAAGTAAGAAGATGAATATGTCAGGGCCATCGTCGAAGATGTTAAATGGCTGGGTTTTGAATGGAGCGGCCTGTACCATGCCTCCGATTATTTCCAGCAACTGTATGACTACGCCGTGGAACTGATCAAACAGGGCAAGGCCTACGTGGACTCTCTCAGCGCGGAAGAAATCCGTCAGTACCGCGGCTCATTAACCGAGCCCGGCAGGGAAAGCCCCGACCGTAACCGCAGCATCGAAGAAAACCTCGACCTGTTCGCACGTATGCGGGCCGGTGAATTTGAAGACGGCAAGTACCTGCTGCGCGCAAAAATCGATATGGCCTCACCCAATATCAATATGCGCGATCCGGCCCTGTACCGTATCAAAAAAGCCTTTCACCAACGTACCGGTGACGAATGGCCGATCTATCCGATGTACGATTACACCCACTGCATTTCAGATGCCATTGAAGGCATCACTCACTCTTTGTGTACCCTGGAGTTTGAAGACCATCGCCCGTTGTACGACTGGGTACTGGACCAGGTAAAAACCGAATGCCACCCGCAGCAGATAGAGTTCGCCAGGCTGCAGCTTAAATACACCATTACCAGCAAGCGCAAGCTCAACCAGCTGGTCAGTGAAGGCCATGTGCAGGACTGGGACGATCCGCGCATGCCGACCATTTCCGGCCTGCGCCGCCGCGGTTACACGCCGGCATCAATCCGCGACTTCTGCGACCGTATCGGCGTTACCAAAAAGGACAGCTTTATCGAGATGGCGGTACTGGAAAACTGCATTCGTGAAGACCTGAACGAGCACGCGCAACGGGTCATGGGCGTATTAAAACCGTTAAAAGTTACCATCGAAAACTATCCCGATGACCTGACCGAGGAACTGGTTGCGCAGAACCATCCGCAAAAACCGGAAATGGGCACCCGCATCATCCCCTTCTCCAAAGTCATTTATATCGAACGCGATGACTTCCTTGAAGATGCCCCGAAAAAGTTTTTCCGACTGTCGGTCGGCCGCGAAGTACGCCTGCGTTATGCCTATTACATTACCTGCACGGACTTTGTAAAAGACGAAAATGGTGAAGTGGTTGAACTGATCTGCCGCTATGACCCTGAAACCAGGGGCGGCTCGTCTCCTGACGGCAGAAAGGTGAAAGGTACCATCCACTGGGTTTCCGCCGAACACGCGGTAGACGCCACGGTAAACCTGTATGACCGCCTGTTCACCCACCCCAACCCGGCAGCCAGTGAAAACTTTATCGAGCACCTGAACCCGGATTCATTGACCGTACTGCGAGACTGCAAGCTGGAACCATCACTGGTCAGTGCCGACCCGGACATACATTACCAGTTTGAGCGCACCGGTTATTTTGTTAAAGACAGAATCACTGAAAACCTGAGCTTTAACCGTACCGTAACCCTTCGTGATACCTGGGCGAAGTTCGATAAACAGAACCAGTAAAGCGTACACCCGTTATTATCAGACTTTTCCTACAAACTATTACCCGTCTTGCCTCTGGCAGAAAACCGGGGACAGCGCGACACTGCTTCACGATGCAAAAGCATCCGTAAATGAAACAAAAATGGAGTTATGACAATGGATGTCGTAAAGTTTATCGCTAATGAAATCGCCTGTTTTTTTAAAGCAGGACTGGATATTTCCCTGCAGAAACTTGAAGAAATCTTCAGCCGCAATAAAAGCGGGCTTTAAAAAACCGCGCATAAAACAACCGGCATGGTTTCTTTTTTGCTGACGGCTAGTGTGAATTTATTCGCACGCGGAACCATCAAAAAAACACCAAAAACAGTTTAACCCGCATATTGCAGAGGAGAATTAGAAAACCTCTGAACAAGTCTGGGTACGGCATATTGATATTCAGAATTTTCCAGGGCA
>JAJRTD010000022.1 GCA_024278435.1 Gammaproteobacteria bacterium
CCAATCTCCTGTGAGGATTCACCCAGTCGTTTAATACGTTTAGAGGTTTCCTGAATGTTTTCCCGAATTTTCTCCATGGAGCCAATGGTATTACGTACCACTTTCGCACCTTTCTGCGCGATCTCCATTGATTGCTGCGCTACCTTGGCTGAGTTATCCGCTTCATGGGATACTGTCAGCATTGAGTCCGCCATATCGGTTACCGCGGCACTCGCCGAAGCGATCTCACGCGCCTGCTTGTTGGAGGCTTCCGCCAGTTCCAGCGCGGTCTGCTGTGTCTTCTCGGTAGAGCGTGATACTTCAGACGCTGTGTTATTAATGGTTGTTACCAGTGTACGCAGCGCGTCAATGGTAAAGTTCACCGAGTCGGCTATGGCGCCGGTAATCTCTTCGGTTACCGTTGCATGCACTGTCAGGTCACCATCCGCAAGGTTGGCCATTTCATCCAGCAGTCGCAGAATCGCACGCTGGTTGCGTCGGTTATTTTCCAGCGCGATTTCCTCACGTTTCCTCGCATCTTTCAGCAACAGGATACCGCCGATGATGATGAGTAACACGGCGACACCACCAAAACCAACACCGCCCAACTGGATCATATCGAGCTCTTCACCCTGGCCGATAATCTGTTCCTGGAAAGTTTCGAGTGAGCTTAATAATTTAGCCGAGTTATCAGACACCAGGCCCGCTGCATCTTTCACTTCGAACAGCTCAGGTGACAGTTCGAGAATGCCCGCAATATTGTCACTTACCGCACTAATCAGCATGGCCACTTCACGTAACTTGGCGACACCCTCTTTATCGGTAACCTTGTCAATGCGCAAGCCCTTGGATCCTTTTAACAGGCCTTCCAGTACCCTGCCGAACAGGGCCGCGTCTCGACCGAACCTGTCAGCAGCAGCAGCCGCTGTCTCACCACCGGCCAGCACCTGGTTCAGGTTGTTTTTAATACGTTGAGATAACATCATCTGGCGTGTGGCCAGGTAAACCTGTCGTGGTGATGCGTTCTTTTTAATCAGCACCCCAACCACTTCATCCGAATAGGTCAGCATCTGCGGGATAAAACTGTCAATCACCTCATACAGTTCCCGTACTTCAGCAATCGCCTGGCGACCATTCAGAATAACTTCAATGTTGTTTCTGTAGTTGCGCCAGTCAGCTTCAACTTTATCGAGCTGTGGAAACAGATCCGGAGACAATGGCGCTGTTACTGCATCGCCGGAACGATAGGTATTAAGGATATTGTCAAACTTTATCTGCGACTGCTGCAGACGGTCGAAATCTTCCTCGTTACCTGATGACGCCCCCAGAGAATAGGTTGCCATCTGCTGTGACAGTAAAAGCTGGTCCGCAGACAGCTCCACATGACGCTGCAAATCCGCTCGCTTGTCACCCACATAAACCAGACTACCCAACATAAGAATAATAAAGATTGACAGCAATATGCCAATTAATATTAATGGTTTACCAATTGCAATACTTTTCTGTTCTGCGCTCATAAGGCATTCTCTCCGATCAACTTAATCCGCCATTTCTCTTGCTGGCGTAATCAGTAATATCTATCTCTAAGTTATTATTTTCTACTTATAATTTTTTAATCACAAAGCCGCATGACTGAATCGTTCATCCTGCGTCATTTTTGCAAAACTGAATACCGGCCACTGTTCATCACCCTGTTTTAACTTGCGCTCGATATAAGGCGATATTTTTTCAGCTACCGCAAAATCTTCTTTACTTACATCGCTTTCCCTGAAATGCCGCATACCATACACTTCTTCCACAACCAGGCCGGTGTTGAAACCCTTGTAATCAATAACGATCACCCGGCCTTTCTGCCGCTGTTTAACATCTTCGCCCAGCAGGTAACCCTTTAAATCCATGATCGGCAGCAGACTGCCACGAACATTGGCCACACCGACTATCCATGATTTCACACCCGGTACTTTAGTGTATTCAGGCAGGTCCAGAATCTCTTTAATGTCCGACATGGAGGCGATCAATTTTGAATCCCCGACCCTGAAACCGACGCCCACCCATTCTTCCTCGACCCTGTCCATCGACGGCAAACGTGCTGCAGCTTCCAGCGTACGTTTTTCCAGGTCCAGTAATACATCAAATGGTTCGCTTGTATTCATTTATTGTTCTTTTATTATTGTTTTATATCTAAGTCAGATGTCATGTTATCGTTTATGCTGACAACACCATGTTGACATGTTCGATCAGGGCTTTCTCCTGCACAGGTTTTACAATGTAATCCTTTGCTCCCTGACGCATAGCCCAGACCTTATCTGTTTCCTGGTCTTTGGTTGTAACCATAATGACCGGGATCGCCGATGTTTCTGTGTTCTTCGAAAGCTGCCGCGTTGCCTGAAAACCGTTCATGCCCGGCATGACAACATCCATTAAAATCAAATCCGGCAATTCCGTTTTAGCCATTTCAACACCATCTTCACCTGACGTTGCAACCACTACCTGGTGACCGTTTTTGGTCAGCATGGTCTGCAGAACATGTACTTCTGTCGGTGAATCATCAACTATCATTACTTTTGCCATTCTCGTCACCACTTGTTTTGTTAGCAACTGAATCTGCCTGTTTCGTCTTCGGCATGTTTCAGTTATTTATCTCTAATACCCTATCGCCTGTTATTTCAGCACTATCAACCTGAAGGCACATGTTCCTTGATTGCCCCCATTAAATCCTCCTTGGTAAATGGTTTTGTCAGGTATTGTGTTGAACCAACAATACGGCCGCGTGCGCGGTCAAAAATACTGTCTTTGCTGGACAACATAATGACCGGTGTGTCTTTAAATGTTTTGTTATTTTTAATCAAGGCGCAGGTCTGATAACCATCAAGCCTTGGCATCATAATATCCACGAAAATAATATCCGGTTTCGTTTCGGCAATTTTCGATAATGCCTCGAAACCATCAACCGCGGTTACTACCTCACAGCCTTCCTTTTTTAACAGGTTTTCAGCTGTACGCCTTATTGTTTTACTGTCATCAATGACCAGTACTTTCAGGTCACTCATTACAAAATCTCTTTAATCATTGTTGTACCATTTTTATGTCCCAGCCAGGACAACCCCAAAAAAGACAATTAAGATAAACTGAATGTAGACCACATTCTGTTTATTGCCAACAATTCATAAAAACTTGAACATTATTGGCCAAGATTTTGCTTAACAAAACTTTACTGATGATGCCCAACATGCAAAATCAGGGACAAATTACTGGTAAACTTGGCTGTATTCTGCAAATTCAACCGCGACTGGAGAAATCATGGGCATCAGATTAGGCATCGTTATGGATCCGCTGTCATCAATTAATATAAAAAAAGACAGCAGCTTTGCCATGATGCTGGCAGCACAGAAACGGGGCTGGGAAATCCACACCATCTATCAGTCTGATTTATACACAAAAAATGAAACTCCCTGGGCATACAGCCGGATCACCCGCGTGGAAGACCGGCCCGATCACTGGTATGACTTCAGCGCAGAGCAGGACATCGAACTGGGCTTACTGGATGTTATCCTGATGCGCAAGGACCCGCCTTTTGATATCGAATATATTGCCAGCACCTACATCCTGGAGCTTGCAGAAAAACGCGGCTCACTCATTGTCAACAAACCGGCCAGCCTGCGTGATAATAATGAAAAAATGTTTATCACCCGGTTCCCGCAGTGCTGCACACCCTTTATGGTCAGCCGCAGCAAAAAACGCTTGCGTGATTTTGTGGTGGATCGCTTCAGCAATGAACAGCAGGACGTCATTTTAAAACCACTGGACGGCATGGGCGGCACATCAATTTATCGTGTCAATCCGGCAGACCCCAACCTTTCGGTAATCCTTGAAACTGTTTCAGAAAATGAAACCCGCAGCGTCATGGCACAGCAGTTTATTCCTGAAATTACCGAGGGTGACAAACGGGTACTGTTAATCGACGGCCAGGCCGTCCCCTATGCACTGGCACGCATCCCGGCCAATGGCGAAACCCGTGGCAACCTTGCTGCCGGCGGCAGCGGTGTCGGTATCGAACTGTCAGAACGCGACCACTGGATATGCCAGCAGGTTGCTCCGGTTTTAAAACAACAGGGTATTTTATTTGCAGGTATCGATATTATCGGCGATTATCTAACAGAAATTAACATTACCAGCCCGACCTGCATCCGCGAACTTGACCGGATCTACTCACTGGATATCGCCGGTGATTTAATGTCATGTATAGAACAGCACCTCGCCGCCTGAAATTTCACCGCGCTTTGCCGGCAGCGCGCCTGTTAATAGTCGGCGCGATGGTTTTCCTGTTCGCCTGTGCAAAAACAGAAAAACAGTATGACTATACAATCTTTGCTTTTGGCACCCTGATCGAAATCAGCATTTTCGGAACTGACGAACAACTGGCCGAAATTGCTTTTCAACAACTGCAGCAGGACTTTGTACGTTTCCACCAGGACTGGTCTCCCTGGACCGATGGCGACCTGGCATTGATTAATCAGCAAATTGAAAAAAAACAGCCGGTCAGAGTACCGGCACATCTTGTTCCCATTATAAAAACCTCGATAGCGCTCAGCAGGCAAAGCGATAATAACTACAACCCCGCTATCGGCAGGCTGATCAACCTGTGGCAGTTTCATAAATACCAGGACAGTGATATCCGGCCACCGGATGATCAGCTGATTCAGCAACTGCTTAAACAAAACCCGCTGATGTCAGATTTAACGCTCGATGACAACAACATGCTAAACAGCAGCAACCCGGCGGTATCATTGAATTTCGGCGCCTTTGCCAAGGGTTATGCAATCGAGCTGGAAATCAGAAAATTACGCGAGCTGGGCATACACAACGCGGTAATGAATGCCGGCGGTGATCTGACGGTAATCGGTAAACATGGAGAGCGCGCCTGGAATATCGGTATTCGTCACCCTCGCCGGCCGGGCTTACTGGCCAGCGTGGAAGTAAAAGACAATGAAAGTGTTTTTACTTCCGGTGATTATGAGCGTTTTTATTATTACCAGGGCAAACGCTATCACCACATCCTGAACCCGAAAACCGGCTACCCGACCGATGACACGCAATCAGTGACCGTGATTCATCCTGATGCCGGCCGTGCCGATGCGGCAGCCACCGCAATCTTTGTTGCCGGACGCAAAAACTGGCAGCAGGTAGCAAAAGATATGGGCATACAGTACGTCATGCTGGTTGACGGTGACGGCAATATTCATTTCACACCAGCCATGAAAAAACGCATTAAATTGCTGGAAAAACGCCAGATAGCGCTATAAATTACACACTGTGACAGGGAGAAATCGTCTTATCCAGAATAAACCACGTTTTCACTCGATATATCGTCAACTTTATACATAAATATGAGTGACCAACTATAATAAAAG
>JAJRTD010000281.1 GCA_024278435.1 Gammaproteobacteria bacterium
AGGTGTATTCGCCGCATTTGCAGACCATGGGTGCGCAGCTGATTAAACGTGATGACTTTATCCGCCAGGTCAGGCAGCGGTCTGGGAAAAAACTACCGGCGGGCATTCGCTGACCACGCAAGCCAGATCGCTGTCACTCTCAGCAAGGGCATAAAAAGCAGGGAAGCCTGCGCCCGAATTCGCTATAATCCGCTGATATTTTATTACCAGTACTCCGGATTCAGCATGAATTTTATCGAAACCCGTGGCAACGACGGCCAGCACCCTGAAAAAGTCAGCTTCTCTGAAGCCATTCTTGCTCCTATTTCATCCTTTGGCGGCCTGTATTCCCCCGAGTCCCTGCCGGCGCTGGGCGAAGCTTTTCTGCAAAGCCATATCGATTCCAGCTACAAGACCCTGGCTCGCGCGGTTTTAACTGCCTTTGAAATTGATATTGATAGCGACATCATTGATAAAGCCCTGGCCCTGTATGACAACTTCGATGACCCGAACAACCCGGTACCCGTGGTAAAGGTCAATGATGACCTTTATGTCAGCGAACTGTGGCACGGTCCGACCCGGGCGTTTAAGGACATGGCGCTGCAGCCCTTTGGCACCGTGCTGTCATCCATCGCGCAAACCCGCAATGAAAACTACCTGATCCTGACCGCCACCTCCGGCGACACCGGTCCGGCAGCCCTGGAAACCTTCAAGAACAGGGCCAATGTACGCGTAGCCTGCATGTACCCGGCAGGCGGCACCTCCGACGTGCAACGCCTGCAGATGGTCACCGAGGATGCCGAAAACCTGAAAGTTATCGGCGTTAAGGGCGACTTCGATGACACCCAGAATGCATTAAAGCATTTGCTGGCATCAAAAGATTTCAAGCACGCGCTGCAACAGAAAAACATTCACCTGTCTGCGGCCAACTCGGTTAACTTCGGCCGCATTATCTTTCAGATCATTTATCACATTCATTCCTACCTGGAGCTGTGCAGGCAGAATGAAATTTCGCCGGGCGAAAAAGTCTACCTTGATGTACCCAGCGGAAACTTCGGCAACGCCCTGGGCGGTTATTACGCCATGAAGATGGGCCTGCCGGTAGAAAAGATCATTATCGCCTCCAACAAAAACAATATACTCACCCAGCTGATCCACAGCGGTGCCTATGACATGAGAAACTCATCGGTGGTGGCCACAACCTCACCGGCCATGGATATCCTGAAGTCATCCAATATTGAACGCGTTCTGTTTGACCTGTTCGGTAGTGAGCGCACCAAAGCGCTGATGCTTCAGCTGGACAGTGAAAAATATTACCAGCTGACAGAAGCCGAGCTGGAGAAACTCCAGTCAATCTTCGCCGCCGATTACTGCGAGGATGACGAAGGCAAAAAGTATATCCGGGAAACCTTTGCCAAAGGCTATCTGATGGATCCGCATACCGCCACCTGCTTCAAGGCCTACGAAACCTGCCGCGACAAACCGCTGAAAACTATCGTCTATTCAACAGCGGAATGGACCAAGTTTTCACCGGTCATTGCCAATGCCCTGACTGGTGAAGTTGACACCCATGATATTGACGCTCTGAAAGCCATTGCCAAAGAAGCCGGTATCGAGATTCCTGCCATGATCAGCGCTCTTTTCGATAAAGAAATCGCTCAAAAATCGATCATTGAAAAAGAGGACATCGAAAAAGAGATTTTATCGTTTCTCTAACGCCATAATACCTGCTTCAGATACCGGTAATTAAACCACCGGTACCTCTCTTTTTTCTGACGACCATCCCCGGGCACATCATTGATGTGCCCGGCATTCCTTCCCTGAAAAAAACACCTGCTACGCCTTGAAATTCAGATTTTCATACTTATCTATTTTGTAGATAGCAACATAACGAAGTATTAAAAAATCCTGATTTGTATTTTCGGGGGTGAACAAGATGACAGAAACCAATCAGAACAAATTAATGAAAGTTCTGCTCACACTGGTGCTTTTACTGATTGTCATTGTCGGTATACAGGCCTGGCATATGCAGGGTGTCAAGGAGCAGCTCAACACTATCCACGAGCACGGGCAAAAAACCGTCGCCACACATAACGACAACCAGGTAACCCGGGTTGATACCGGCAAACCACAACCGTCATCTGAAAACAAAGACGACATCGTTGCAGCAATCGACAACACTGCCATCGCCGACCCGCTGCCCCAGGCACAAACACCGTCCGGCAGGCAGCAACCACCCGCCCGACAGCAATGGCAAAACCCGGGGCAGTACCGGGCTCCCGCATACCCGCAACCATACCCGCAACCATGGCAGCTGCCACAAAATAACAGGCCGTCATTATTCGATGATGATTTCTTTAATACACCATACGATGCACAGAACTGGAACCCCTATGAAGAGATCCAGCGTATGCAACGTGATATGGATCGTATATTCAATAATGCTTTCAACCGCTTTGATAACAGCCCCGACTTCCAGCACCTGTTCAGAGAAGGTGTGATAACACCCGAGATGGATGTAAAAGAGGATGACAGGCAGTACACGGTGATTGTTAATCTTCCCGGAACGGATAAAAACAATGTCTCGGTCAACCTTGACGGTCAGCAACTGACTATCAAGGGTGAGCAGAAATATGAACAGGAAGACAAGGACGCCATGGGCAATATCGTCTACCGGGAACGCCGCTCAGGCTCCTTCCAGCGCAGTATTACACTGCCGCAGCCGGTAAAACAAAGCGGCATGAAAACAGATATTAAGAATGGCGTGTTAACGATTACCATTCCAAAAGCGTAAAGGCATTAGTCCACGAAGAACGCAAAAAACGCTAAAAAAACCTGTTTTTTGCAGGTGCGAATTTATTCACACCTGAAAAAACACTGCCGGATCAATACATACGGTGGCGGAACAGCCATCCGGCCATTACCAGCGACACCATGGCAATCAACGCCATCGGCCAGTACTGGTGCCATAACAGCTCAAAACCGGCGCCTTCCATAAAGACAGCACGCACGATAACCAGGAAATAACGTAACGGATCGATAAAGGTTAACCACTGCACAACTTCCGGCATATTGGCTATCGGCGTGGCAAAGCCGGAGAGGATCACCGCCGGCACCAGGAACAGAAAGGCGCCGAGTACCGCCTGCTGCTGGGTAATGCTGATGGCTGAAATCATCAGGCCGACACCCACCGCCGACAGCATAAATAAAAACAGGCCGAGGTACAGCGCGGCTATGCTGCCACGTAGCGGCAGCTCGAACCAGATCACCGCCAGCAGCATAATGGCACTGCCCTGTAACAGGCCGATTAACAACCCGGGAAGCGATTTGCCGATAAGTATATACACCGGTGACAGCGGGGTTACCAGTAACTGGTCAAACGTTCCCTGTTCACGCTCCCTCGCCACCGACAGGGCGGTAACCACCAGTGCCACGACCAGGGTCAACAGGCCGATAATACCGGAAATAATAAACCAGCGGGAATGCAGGTTTTCGTTATACCAGGCACGCGAGGCAATGACGGCCGGTGGCCCGCGGGCCTGTTTTGATTCACTCCACTGCCGGTTATATTCCATAATAATGTCACGCATATAATTCAACGCGATCATGGCGGTATTGGAATTACGCCCGTCCAGCAGCAGCTGCACCGTTGCACTATTACCGCTGTTGAGGTCAGCGCTGAATTCACTGTTTATATGCAGTACCAGCAACACCTTCCTGTTATCAATCAGCGCGGCAATCTCGGATTCATGCTGGATACTGACCAGTGCATTGATATTCGGTGAACCGCTGATATGACTGACCAGCTCACGCGAAGCAATCCCCCGGTCTTCGTTATAAATAGCAATACTTATATCGTTCAGGTCATAGGTAGCCGCGTAACCGAACACCAGTAACTGTGCGACCGGCGGCCCGATTAAAATAAAGCGGCTGCTTTTATCTCGCAGCAATGCCAGGAATTCCTTTAGTGCCAGGGCAACTACCTGTGACCATACCAGGATAAACTGCTGCCTTGAATTTTTAATCCACTGCATAAGCTACTCCAGGCGCTTGCGCGTTTTCTTTGCTACCAGCACGGAAAATACCGCCAGCAGAACAAACAATGCGCCGACATTCGCCAGGATCACCGGCCAGACATCACCGGCCAGGAACAGGGTCTGCAGTATCGCCACAAAATACCGCGCCGGCACAATGTGGGTAATAAGCTGAATGGCAGAAGGCATGGAGTTAATATCAAAAATAAAACCGGAAAGGATAAATGCCGGCAGAAAACTGACAATAATCGCCACCTGCCCGGCGACAAACTGGTTCTTCGATACAATGGAAATAAGCAGGCCAATGGCCAGACTGACCAGCATAAACAGCGCACCGGTCAGCAGCAGCAACCAGAATGAACCGGCAAACGGTACCTCAAAAATCATAATGGACAAGGCCACGGTAACGATCAGGCTGGCCATGCCAAGGATAAAATAGGGAATCAGTTTACCGGCAATAAATTCGGCATTACGCAGAGATGTTACCATCAGCGCCTCCATGGTGCCGCGATCCCACTCCCGGGCCACGACCATTGCCGTCAGCAGGGAACCGATCAGGGTCATAATAATCGCCACCAGCCCGGGCACCAGAAAAAAGCGGCTACTGACAGCGGGATTAAACCAGACCCGGTGCTCCAGCTGAACCGGCAGTTCCAGTTTCACACCCTGCGCTGCGGAATACTGGTTGAGCCAGGCCAGCCAGGTGCCCTGAATATAACCCAGTGTCAGGTTGGCCTGGTTGGAGTCCACGCCATTAACCCGCACCGCAATAACCGCCTGTGTATTCGTTAGCAGGTGGCGGGCAAAATTACTTTTCAGCCAGACTATGCCCTGTATCCTGCCCTGCTCAAGCGCCCATTCCGCATCTTGTATGGATCGAAAGTAACTCGGCGAAAAATAATCCGAATGTTCAAACGAACCACTCAGTGACTGTGTTGCCGCATCAGGCTGCTCAACAACAATGCCCACGGGAATATCTTTGGCATCCAGCGAAACACCGTAACCAAACAGGAAAAGTAAAACCACCGGCAGAATAAAAGCGATGGCGATACTGGAGGGATCACGCATGATCTGCAGGCTTTCTTTTCTCACCAGCCCGCTCAGGCGTTGTACGCTGTCAGCATCCATCAGGCGGCCGCCTCGTCAACGTCCTGTGCTGCGCCCTGCTGCTCGATAAGATAAATAAACGCGTCTTCCATGCTCGGCCCGGGCTGCTGCGGCGTCACTGCCATCTGCTTCATCTGCTCCGGTGTACCCTGGGCAAGCACAGCACCATTCGCCATAATAACCAGGCGGTCACAGTAATTGGCTTCTTCCATAAAGTGGGTGGTTACAAGCACGGTAACCCCGGCTTCCGCCAGCGCATTGGTGCGCGCCCAGAACTCTCTTCTCGCCAGCGGATCAACACCCGAGGTGGGTTCATCAAGAAACAGGATTTCCGGTTCATGCATCAACGCAACCGCAAAAGACAGGCGCTGCTTATAACCCAGAGGCAGGTCGCGGGTGTTTACATTACGGTAGGCGTCCAGTTCAAAAGTATCGATAGCCCATCGGATACGGGAATCATGCCGCCTGCCCAGCAAGCCATAAGCACTGGCATAAAAGCGCAGATTCTGCATCACGGTTAAATTGCCATAGAGTGAAAATTTCTGCGCCATGTAACCGATGTTCTGTCTCGCCGCATTGGGTGCATGGCGAAAATTCAGGCCGGCGACCGACAGCTCACCGGACG
>JAJRTD010000282.1 GCA_024278435.1 Gammaproteobacteria bacterium
CTGAGTGCAGCGAAGCGGAATCGAAGGATCTTTAACCCCGTATGATATGGCGACCAGGATCCTTCAACTACGCTCTGCTTCGTTCAGGATGACAAAAATATATGCGCCGGTAGTTTCATGTCTAATCACTGCTGCCCGTTAACTTTTCACTGTCATCCTGAGTGCAGCGAAGCGGAATCGAAGGGTCTTTAACCCCGTATGATATGGCGACCAGGATCCTTCAACTACGCTCTGCTTCGTTCAGGACGACAAGAATATATGTGCCGGTGGTTTCATGTCTAATATAACAATAGTAACCAGTACAATCATATATTTCTGGATATCACGCTGAAATAAAAGTAGTTAACGGGACAGCAGTGATCACTAAGATAATGATTATTCTATTTTTTAATAGCCCGAGCCGAACAACTTAAACCCTGCCCAGCATATAATTTATTTCCGGCAGCATTCTTTGCACACATTTCCGGCCTTCGCTTATCGCCTCCCTGGCACGGTAGAATTCCAGCAGGCCGATATGCGCCAGTTTCGGCGTCAAAATAATGTCCGGTGGATCACCCGCCATGCGGCTCCTTGTTATCCTGTCCTGGGTAATATTGACGGAGCCGGCAATTGCATCAAACAAGCCGGGAGGCTGTTCACTTTCTACCGTTGTTGAAAACAATGCACCGGTGTACTCCATCACCAGGTCGGTGATTTTCGCGGCAACGCCATTTTCCGGGCGGGTATTCTCCCGGGCATTAACAAAATGTTTACCGACAATATTGCCATTCAGGTTCACCGCAATCACCACGTCGGCACCCAGGGCTCGACAGGCCGAAACAGGCACCGGGTTTACCAGCCCGCCATCCACCAGCAAGCGCTTGTTATTTCTTATGGCTGGGAAAAGGCCGGGCAGCGAAATCGACGCCCATACCGCTTCGATCAATGGTCCGTTTGTCATCCAGACTTCGCGACCGGTTTCAAGGTCGGTGGCAACAGCGGCATACGAATTTTCCAGGTCTTCAATCTCGATTGCATCTGCCGCCACGTTTTTATTCAGGAAATAGTGCAGCCTTTCCGTGTTTACAAAACCGTTCAGCGAGGTATTCAGTTCAAAAAACCGCGCGGTTTCAAACTTTGTTAATGAGCAGGCCCACGCTTCCAGTTTTTCCAGGTTCTGCGAAACATAAGAGGCACCGACCAGGGCGCCGATGGAAGTGCCACAGACGATATCCGGTTCAATGCCCCGTTCGGACAGGGCATTGATAATACCAATATGCGACCAGCCCCGGGATGAACCGCTGCCAAGCGCCAGCCCTATTTTTATATTTTTTTTCATGGAATTTTTCACCCCGTCTGTTGCCGAACAGGCAATCAAATCCGAACCGTTATCATTACATTTTAATGCCTTTAACAAAACAGAAAAATACAATAAATCCTTGATTATATTATTCATTCAAGCGCTTCCCTTCACAGCTATTGGCTGGTGCTGTAATATAGCGCACAGGAAACAGCCGCCCACCTGTTAATAACAAACCCTTAATAACAATCCCGGATCTATGCCGACTTCAGACCACATTATAGAGCTTTCTGTCATTGTGCCGACCTATAACGAGCACCCCAATGTTATTCCCATGATAGAAAGCCTGGAACAGGCGCTGGGCGACCATAAGTGGGAAGTGATTTTTGTCGATGACGACTCCCCTGATGGCACGGCAAAGCAGATACGGGAAATTGCCAGGCGTGACCCGCGGGTCCGTATTGTGCAACGGGTTGGCCGGCGCGGGCTTTCATCGGCGGCAATTGAAGGCATACTGGCCAGTTCGGCACCGTTTTGCGCGGTCATCGACGGCGACCTGCAGCATGATGAAAAACTGCTGGCAACCATGCTGGAAACCATCAAGAAAGAAGACCTCGATATTGTTTCCGGCAGCCGTTATGTTGAAGGCGGCGGCCTCGGCGACTGGCACAAATCACGGGCCAGGATCAGCCGCCTGGCAACCCGCCTCAGCCAGGCGGTATTACACGCCGAGCTGACCGATCCCATGAGCGGCTTTTTCATGATTCGCCGCAGCACATTTGAAAAACGCATGCACAACCTGTCCGGCATCGGCTTCAAGATATTGCTGGATATTTTTGCCTCCTCCAAGGAGCCGCTGCGTTACCGTGAACTGCCCTACGAGTTCCGCACCCGCCAGGCCGGTGAAAGCAAGCTGGACAGCCAGGCCGCGTGGGAATATTTCATGCTGCTGCTGGATAAACTGATCGGCCATATTGTACCGGTACGTTTTGTTGCCTTTACTCTGGTCGGCGGCGTCGGCGTTATTGTGCACATGTTTACCGTGTGGCTGATGTTAAATCACATGGATACCACCTTTACCATCGCCCAGACCACAGCTACCCTGATCGCCATGACCAGCAACTTTGCCATGAACAATATCCTGACTTACCGCGATATGCGCCTGCGCGGCTGGGACTGGATCAAAGGCTGGATATCGTTCACCCTGGCCTGTAGCGTTGGCGCGCTGGGCAATATCGGTATTGCCACCTATATCTTTGCCCAGGACACAACCTGGGTACTGGCCTCACTGTCCGGTATTATCGTTGGCGCGGTATGGAACTACGCGGTCACCTCGGTTTACACCTGGAACAAACCCAAGGCCGCCTGATTTTCTGATGCCGGTCTCCAGACTATAATTGCAGCAGACATAAAGAACCTGGCCGAATGCTCGATACCTTAAAACAGCTGTATTCTGAAAGCCGCACCGCAGCGGCCATACCCGGCACCGGCAGCTATGCCGTGGCCGGCCTGGTGCTGGCCACCGACCTGCTGGTTTCATTCAGCCTGTTTTTTTCCGGTTACTCCATTGCCCTGTCCCACAGCATCGGCTTTATTACCGCCGGCTTTCTGTTACTGCTGCTTCGCCGCTTCGGCATTGACAGCTCCCCCACAGGTATCAGCAACGGCCCTCTCTATAAACAAGCACTGCTGGTCCTGCTTTATATGCTGGTACAGCTCGCCATTCGCGGCGGCAGCATCGCCAGCCTGGCACACCTGGGGCTGCCGTATTCTCTGGCACTGGGAGCCGGCATATTAACCGCGGCGGCAATCGGCAGCTACAGCAGCAGCCTGTTACTCTCCCGCCAGGGTTCGGACCAGCCCGTAAACTGGCTACGCCTGGGCATCACCCTGGCAGTCTGTGTTTTTGCACTGCGCCTGGTGTTTCTTGGCGGCATGGAAGTTATTCCCCAGGAAGCCTACTACTGGAATTACGCACAGCACCTGTCGCCGGGATATCTTGACCACCCGCCGCTGGTAGCCGCCACCATCTACAGCGGTGAAGCCATATTAGGCCACAATGCCTGGGGCACCCGTTTCGGCGCCTTTGTCTACGGCCTGCTGTTTATCTTTATTTTCTACCGTTATGCCCGGCTGCAGGTCGAGCGCAATGTTGCCGCCTTTGCCAGCGCCTTTGCCCTGCTGCTGCCCTACTTTTTCCTCGGCACCGGTTTTCTCATCACCCCCGATGCGCCGCTATCCATGGCCTGGGTGATGGCACTGTATTTTTTCTACCGCGCACTGGTGAATAACCAGCCCCGTGCCTGGTATGGCGTGGGCCTGG
This sequence comes from Gammaproteobacteria bacterium, assembly GCA_024278435.1. Classification (GTDB taxonomy): domain Bacteria; phylum Pseudomonadota; class Gammaproteobacteria; order SZUA-229; family SZUA-229. The sequence continues at coordinate 3,603 of JAJRTD010000282.1, forward strand.
CCATGGGCATTGGTATGCTGTCCAAGTACACCATCGTGCTGCTGGCGCCGGCGGCATTGCTATTTATTGTGATTGATGGGCAGTCACGCCGCCAGCTGTTGCGCAAGGAACCCTATATTGCGGTGGTCATTGCCACCCTGGTTTTCTCACCGGTGATTTACTGGAACGCAACCCATGACTGGGCGTCTTTTGCGTTCCAGGCCAGCGACC